>CAKRCJ010000060.1 GCA_934307185.1 uncultured Roseburia sp. | reverse complement strand
GTGTATACAACACTTCCCTTTGTGAGTGTTCCATCATCATTCTTTGTATACGCATTTCCGGATTCATCTTTATAACTTACAATTTTCTGAATATAACTTGTACTTGTACCATTATTATAAGAATAGATTGTATTACCGTCTTCATCTGTTCCCGCTTCTTTATACACATTACCATTTGAATCCATAAGCGAAGATGCACGCTCTGACTCAGACATTCCTAGCAATGCTGTTAATTTTGATGTATCTACTCCTGTCTTTGCAAGAAGCCCCTGCATGGATGTATATGCGGACGCATAGCCATAAGCACCTGTCATATTTGCATTCTGTGCCGTCAATGTTGTATTGGCTGACTGTGCTGCTTTATAGGAGTTAAGTGCTGATGTAATGTTATCCTCAACTGTCTTTCCATCAGATGTCTTATACTGTGCATAAGCCTGATACTGACTTGCCGTTGCTTTTGATGAAACACTTAATCCCAATGCATAAAGTGCATCTGTACCATTTGCATCTGTACCGGTTAATGTAAAGTCATTATCTTTTCCTGTCTCTTTAGAGCTTACAAAGATACGTTTATTCACATCATCGTAGCTTGCATTCACACCGGCTTCTTTCAGGGAATTAATAAATTCATTTACTGTTGTGGACTGGCTGACCTCGACCGTCTTTGTTGTTCCATCACCTTTTGTAAGTTCAATTTTTCCTGATGATGTGCTTGTATAGCCAAGTTCTGCAAGCGTTGTTCCTGTGGTTACATTGCTGCCTAATTTACCACCAGTCAGATATCCTGCCTGTGCTATCTGTGTGATGTTGAGCTTCTGTGTACCATTCGGTGCAGAACTGCTTGCTGTAACTGTTGCCTTCGTAGTGTCGGAAACCTTTGTAGATTTTAAATTATAGTTTTTGGAAAAACGAAGGCTGTCTAAACCCGTATAAAAACTATAAACTTTCGTATTCAATGATTTCCATGCATCCTGCTTCCAAGAAAGCTTTGTCTGCGCTTTTTTATATTTGTTAGTCTTATAATTATAAGAAGATACTAACGCTGAAATAATCGCTTCTGTATCTAATCCTGAATTCAAACCTGTAATTCTGATTGGCATAATTTTACTCCTTTCAGCATAATATGCTTAATTATAATTTCTGATCAACTAAGATACCTGCCATCTCCCATACCTTTGCAATCATGTCAAGTGTCTGCTCCGGTGGATATTCCTTTAAAATTTCCTTTGTATCTTTATCGACAATCTTTATTGTGACACGGTTTGTCTTATCGTGAATTCCAAATATAGCCTCGGAGTTATGTGCCTTTTTATTAATTTCATCGACAGCTTTCTTTATCTGGGAATCCTGGGACAATGACTGTTGTTTATTATCATCCTTGTCATTCTCTTTCTTTTTACAGTCCGCATCATCTATCATAATGTTAAGTGGCTGTCTTTCTGACGCCTGTGGTGTTGTCACACCTGATGCAGTATCAATACTTGTACTTGTCTCTGTCTTCGCTGCATCTGTCTGGGATGAACCTTCCGCATAGGACATCCCTGCCCCTTTCATAGCTTCTATTGCCATTGTTCTACACCTCCGTGTGCATAAGCTGTTGTTCTTCCTTGTTTCATCTGGCATCTTACTGATGTCGCATCTTACCGTTTTCTAAATGATATATCGGTGAAATCCCAATAAAATTAATACCGGGGCACAAATTCATCTGAAAATCTTTTTCAAAGAAACTGCCTCCGGCATTTATTTTTAATTTAATAGATTGTTTAATGCATCCAGACCATCTACACTGATTGCTGCTTCATTTTCTTTCTGGATTTGTAAATAGACTTCTTTACGGTAAATCGGCACATCCTTTGGTGCCGAAATACCGATTTTAATCTGGTCTCCACGGATTTCTAATACGGTAATCTCAATGTTATTGTTGATTACTAAGGCTTCGCCCTTTTTCCTTGTCAATGCTAACATTTTATTCACCCGCCTTTTCTTTTCTTTTTTTCAGCAGGGAATAGATTTTATATCTCACCGGAAGGTCATCCTCCACTATGATCTGTGCTCCTTTATTATTACTTGTATTAATAATAATCGGTGCTTTCAGGTTAATGGACATATCCTCAATATTTTTCGGAACTCTCATTGTCACAAGGACAAAGGTATCTTCCTGCTCCATTTCGCCTAGCGGCTTTAATAATTCCTCACTTACAGAAGGATTATAATCTTCTTTTATTTTCATTGGATTGATAACAGGAAATGCTGTCTGTGGGTCATCCATTGACTGGAGCCACATAATGTTAGCTTTATCTCCTTTTTCCTCATCATAAATCAGTGTAAATTTCTGCATATCAGGAAAACCAATCATTCCGCTTTCTAAAACAATAATTTTATCATCTGAAATGTCGATGTCGCCGAACATTCTTGTCTTTGCTTTCATCTTTTTCTCTCCTGTTTTACGGTATTAGATGTAATTTAATAAACTTGTCTGATTTACTTTACCTGCTGCCTGCAAGGATGCCTGGTATGCTGTGTATGCTGCAGTATAATCAATAATGATATCAGAAAGCTCTCTGTCCTCATTATTTGATTTCAGGTTCTCGACTGTCTCCTGCTGGTTAGACATCCGATTTTCCGTAAGTTCTAATCGGTCTCCCTTGCTTCCCACTGTAGTAATGGCAAGATTGACATCGGAAAGGTAATCATCAAAGTTGCCAATATAACTATTGTAAAGCTTCTGAAGATTATCATTCGCATAATCTGCCTCTTTTTTCGCAGCATCAAGCCATCCCTGCAATTTTTCCTGCGAAGTTGCATCTGAATATGCCACCTGATTCATCATATCTTCTATCTTAGTCACTTTATCATTGGCATCAATTGCAGCCTGTACTGCATTTATCATCTCATCTACATCCCTGCCGATATCTGCATTAAACACATCGGATGCATTTGTATTGACCGTCAATGTCTGGTTCATGGCAATGGTATAGTTAATGTCCTGTGTTATCTCCTTGCCATTGGCATCATATTTATCGTACTGGATTTTGTTATTTGCATCTGTTACATCTGTACAGTTAAAGTAATACTCCGGTCTGATTTCACCTTTATCAAACCCCTGTTTTGCATAATCAACAGAGATGCTGCTTTTTCCGGTCTTAAGCGCAGCTGAAACATCTTTTCCAAGGATTAATTCACCGCTATCTTTTATAAATGCGACCTCATTATCTGCTACCGATGAGCCGGCCTTTTTCCAGTCCTCCAATGAATTATAAACTGTCAGATTCTGTGGATTTGAAACATTTCCATTACTGTCTGTAAATGTAATATCATTCTGTGTAAGTGACTCTACATTACCATATGCCAGTCTGATTCTGTCATATGTGGAACAGGACGGATTTGAAACCTTGCCTGCATTTGCAATCAGCTCATCTGCTGACTTCATTTCTACCTGTCCATCATAATATCTGTATTCCTGAATATCATTATATGTAAATTTCTGTGAAATTTCATATTTGGTATCTGCTTCTTCTTCCATAAATGTCAGTTTCTCATTCGTACGATACCCGGTAAATACCGTTCTTCCTGCATAATCAGAATTACCCTCGGAATAAACCTGTTCACGAAGTGCCTGAAGCTGTGTAAGAATGGTATTTCTGTCTTCTGTCTTCAAAGAATCATTTGCTCCGTACACACATTGTGTCCTGATATCTTTTAAGATATTCTGCATATTCTTTAACGCTGTCTCTGTTACATCTAACCAGGCCTCTGCATCCGGAATATTTTTCTCATAATACTGGTTAATTTCACTTAAGTTACTTCTCAGACGAAGTGCACGGATTGCAACAACCGGATCTTCCGATGGTCTTGAAATCTTTTTCTGGGAAGACATCTGATTGTTTAAATTGTTTACGTTATATTTATTATTGTTAATATTAGATGTTGTACGATTCAACATCATGTTATTCGTAACTCTCATCGGATTTCTCCTCTCTCATTTACCAAAGCCTTTAAACTCCTGTCTCCTCAATCAGCTTGTCATAGATTGCTGCCAGAACGGAAACCATCTTTGACGACAGATTATAGGCATTCTGAAATCTTACAAGGTCTAATGCTTCTTCATCATTATCTACACCGGAAATTGACATTCTCTGCTGTTCAATTGTAGTAGAAATATTGGAATAGTTTTTCTGGAAAAGCTGTGATTCCTGTGTATCAACAGAAATATCTGCAATCATACTCTTTAAAAAGTCATCTGCTCCGCCGCCACGATATAATACTGTATCACTCTTTAATAAAAGCAGTTTTTCCACAATCGAATACGAATCAACACCATCTGTAATTTTTCCGTTTGTAGCAATTTTGGAAGCATCTCTTACTGCAATATCAGAAATGCATACATTTCCACAAGTAAGCTGATAGTAGGTATTATCGGATGACTGATATTCTTTTCCATTCTCTGCTTTACTTAATACAAACTCTTCCCCGCTCTTTGCGTGTGTTCCTGTAAAGAAGGAATAGTAATCTGTAGAATCGCCGTTTAAATCCTGCGCATTCGCATTATTCATTAATGAGTTAAAAGCAGTTGCAAAATTACGTAAAAACTCATTCATCTGCGACAGATAGTATGGAACTCCCATGGAATCGATAGAATCACCGATTGCCGCCTGTTTTCCATCAACCATTGCCATCTGTGATGTGCTGAGTGCATTTTTTAATGTAAATGTGTACTCAGTCACATTACCATCTGTGTCTGTCTTAAATGAAAATCCGCTGTAATCATAAGTCTTGCCATCTATCGTAAGAACACCTTCCTGCGGCATGGTTATGGCATTTAAATCTGAGATAGACGGATTTTTTACCGTGATTGCAGTTGATGTCACTTTTGAAATTGCACCGGTAAAGTTCTCACTGTTATTACCGTCTCTGATATCAAATAATGCTTTTAAAGAACCGGAGCTTGAATCTGCTCCTGCTTTAAAGCTGTTTCCTGTACTTGCCCAGTAAATATCATACATTCCTTCTCTGTCAGACTGGTTTACTTTATTCTGTCTTGCTACACAGGTCAGCTCATTGTAATCATAAGTATCTACAAATCTCTGTCCGTTAATTTTTACTGTGTAGTACGTTCCTCCCGTCTGCATGTCCGGATTTTTTGAATTCGTAACCGGTGCTTCTGATACTTCCGTCGGAACGATTGATGACAATTCATCAATGAGTAATGCTCTCTGGTCACGCAGTTCATTTGCATAACCGCCCTCAACTTCAATTACATTTATCTGTTTGTTCAACAGTGTAATCTTCTTACCAATGGCATTTATCTGTTCTACGGTAGATTTGATTTCTTCGTTAACACTATCCTGAATTTCACCAAGCCCTGTTGCAACACTGTTAAAGTATGTTGTAAAGTTCTGTGCTGTAGAAATAAACTGTTGTCTGACGTTCACATCTCCACTGTTTGTCTTTAATGTATCTAAGGCATTGAACATTTTATTTAATATGGTAGAAAAACCCTTTTCGGTATCATCATCAATAAAATAGTTCTCTATCTGCTCAAGATAGTTTAATCTCGTATCATACAAACCAAGAGAAGCCTGATTCTGCCAGTATTTTGTATCATAGTAGGCACTGCGGATCTGTTTGATGGAATTGATGGTAACACCTGCACCCATGCTTCCATATTTTGCATTCACACGCAATGCATCTGCCGCCTCAATATTGGCTGCCTGTCTGCTGTAACCTTTTGTCTGTTCATTTGATATATTATTAGCGGTTGTATTTAATGCTGCCTGATAAGCACTTAAACCTGATGATGCAACTGTTAATCCAAAAAATTGTGATGGCATCTGCTCACCTCTTTCTCATTTTGTATGTTTTTATGCTCCTAACTGTGTAATCATAGACTCAATCATCTCATTGACTACATTGATAAATCGGCTGGATGCATTATAAGCATTCTGGAATTTAATCATTTTTGTAAGTTCTTCATCAGAAGATACACCCATAATCTGTGCTCTCTGGGAATCCACCGAATCCACGGTTCCCGAAAGACTCTCTGCTGTAGACTCATATACAGAACCAATTGTTCCAAATGCTCCTACCATATTATTATAATAATCGATAAAGTTTAACTTATTGGTATCATCCGGGTCTAAGGTAAGCCCTTCTGTTTCCCATGCGGCTGCAAGTTTCGCTGCAAGATCATAATTTACATTTCCATTCTGTGTCAGATATGGAAGTAATGTCTCATTCGCTACTAATGCAGAATTTACATTAACCCCTGTTAATGTATATTGTTTAGACGCATCTGTGTCATCCTCTTCATTATATACATAATAGTCAGTTCCATTTACAGTTACCTTTGTGTAACGCTCTGTTCCACGTCTCGAAAACAGTTCCTGTGGCGGAAGCTGTTTATCACTACCGGTAGAGCAGTTTGCTGTATCTAATACCTTTGCATTCGCAGCGATAGTAACAGTATTGCCATTTTCATCTGTTCCGGTCAAAGGCGTATTACTGCCGGTAAGCTCACTCAATGTCGTGTTCGGGCATAAAATATCATTGATGGAAGTAATAATTCCATGTACTAACTGGTCTAACTGTGCCTGCGCCTGAAGCATAACAGAAGAACCTGTTGCAATTTTATCCGATGTGGAATTATTATATTCATCCGAAGTGAGCCCTTCAATGTCTTTATAATTTGCCTTTCTGTCACCTCTGGCAAGAATGAGCGCTTTTAATTCTCCAACATCATTATTACGGTCTGAAGAAATTGGTGTTGCAAAGTTGAATACGTTATGGTATTCCCCATTTTTCATATCTGATAAATGTGTCCAGTACGGTGTCACAAATCCTGTGCGGGTATCTTTGTCTGCCCCCATCTCGTAAAACTTTGCCTCATCAACAAAATCAACGCCTTCCACACTTACCTTTACTATTCCACTCGAATCTTCTTTATAAGAAATGCTTACATAAGACGATAATTCATCTAATGCATTATCCCTCTGGTCCCGCAGTGTCATAGCTGTCTCTACATTACCGGCTTCAACTTTCTGGATTTCTTTGTTTAATTCAAAAATGGTTTTTCCTAATTCATTTATTTTATCAATGTCATCGGAAATCTGTGTATTGATTGTACTCTGATAATCTGACAATCCTGTATAGATAGCATTCGCCCTGCTGATAAATAGACCCGCTTTCTGAACGACTAAATCCTGCTGTACACTGTCATCCGGCGCCTTAGCCAGCTCCTGAAACGCTGTCCAGAAATCCTCTAAAGTATCCTGAAACGCTGTTCCCTGCAATTCCTGATAAAATGTGTACACTTCATCTACTGCCTGATAGGTGGCTGCATAAAATGCCTGTCGTCCTGATTCGGTTCGATATGCCTTATCCAAAAATACATCCCTCGCATGCACTACATCACCAATCTTCATGCCAAGACCGGACTGCTGTGCACTGATGGATGCAGATGTATTAAAAGTTAAATAATTTCTGTCTGCCTGTAAAACCTGCTGACGCACATACCCTTTGGTATTTACGTTCGCAAGGTTATTTGCTGTTGTGTTTAAAGCATTCTGGGAATTCTGTAACCCGGATGCTCCGATATATAAGCTTCCAAAGCCGTTAGCCATGGTGCTCCCTCCTTACATGTTATTGTTTTGCGTCAAAGCCGCTGCTGCCAAGAAGCTCACCTGTATTATAGGCATTCTTGTTGTAATTGGCGGTCTCAGGTGCCTGCCGCATACTTTTAAGCAATGTAAGGTCAAACTCCACCATCTCTAATGCCTGTTTTAAAAGGACTTCATTCTGACTGTTAATCGCAGACATCGCTTTTCCTGTCTCAAGTAATCTCTCTTTCACCTCCATGAGCTTTTTCTGCTCATTGGGCTGTCCTTCCAGATAAGAAATCATCTTTGTGACCGTGATGTCTTTTGGATCTTTTCCAAGTACGGTTGCCATATCATTTAAAACGCTGTTTCTCCGCTTTGCAAGATTGACAAGATTGCTTGCCACATTCTGTTCTTCTGCCGTAATCTCGTCTAAGGTCTTAATATCTGCTTTAATCACAACTTCTCTCTTTTTCTTTCCAAGTTCGATTAAACCCTGATACTGTTCTTCTTCTTTCCCTAAGACATCAATCAGGTCTTCCATTAAACTAGCCAAAATTCATCCTCACTTTTTACATTAATGATGTGTTGTATTTTTCTAATAATTTTCTCGCGAAATCTGCAGTATCTACGGAATAATTACCAGAATTAACCTTTGCTTTCAGTTCTGCGACTCTATCTTCCCTGATATCTGCTGCTTCAGCGACTGCCTGTTTTGCGACTTGATAATCCCTTCCAAATGAGGAAATCTGCACTTCGTCACGTCTATACTTCACCGCATCTGTTTTCTGCGTCTTCTCTGTCGTGGTTGTTTTATAAATCTGTGAGATCTGATTATAAGCATCGATACGCATATTAGGCATCTCCTTTCTTCCTTGAAATTCGCTTTCACGTTATTTATCGGATGATTTTCCTATTTCATTAGGGGGAAATTAAACTTTTATTCCATCTCCGTTCTGCTCACAACAAGCATGTCTCCGCTCTCAAGCCGTATATTTCCATGCGGGATAATTACCTGCTCCTTCCTCTGTATCATAATAACAAGTGTATTTTCTTTTTTGGGAATTTCTGAAAGCATTTTTCCGTTATATTTGCTGTTTTCATCTACATAGATTTCTACTAACGATACTCCCTCTACCCGGTCCGGTGAGGTGGCGCTTAAGATAAGCACATCATTTTCCAAAAGCTCTGTATCACCGTTCGGGATAATGTTCTCACCATTTCTTTTCAGCAGTACTACAAGTGTCTCCGGCGGGAGTGTAAGATCTTTTAATTTTTTTCCGCACCAGTGATGGCTCTTTGGGATGGTAAGCTGGATAAACTGCACCGGAACTTCATCAGAGTAATCATTGAAGGTTTTCATGACATCTCCATTTTCATCTATCATATCCAGTTTTTTTGCCACGTACGGAAGAAGCGAGCCCTGAAGCAGAATAGAAAATAATACAATCATAAATACGATATGGAATAAATCATTTTCTGTCTCCACTGCCATCTCTGCCATGATTGCAAACACAATAGACGCAGCTCCACGAAGCCCCGCCCATGACACTAAAAGCTGCTGGGAAACATTCGCTTTAAATGGCGTGAGTACCGCCGCGACTGCAGCCGGTCTTGCAACAAATGTAAGAAATATGGCAATTAACAGTGCAGGCAGTACGACCTGCGGCAATTTTGACGGAAACGCAAGAAGTCCCAACAGAAAGAAGATAAGTATCTGCATGAAGCCTGTCATTCCGTCAAAAAAGTTTACCAGATTTCTTTTATTCCTGATTTCCACATTGCCTAAAACAATTCCTACAATATATACACTTAAAAATCCGTTTCCACCTAAAAATGCCGGAAGCGCATATGCGAGCATGGCAATGCCGGACACAAATACCATATCAAACCCGGCTGTGGCAAATTTCATTTTTTTTAAGAGAAATACCGCTGCCACTGCAATTAACGCGCCAAATAAAATGCCAAATAAAAGCTGCTTTATGATTAATACCCATATCTGCTGTCCGGTCGCATTCCCCTGCGCAATCGCTATAAAGGTTGCTGTCAGCATGTATGCACACGGGTCATTACTACCACTTTCCACTTCGAGCAATGACGCTGTATTATATTTCAGATTTAATCTTTTTGACCTTAAAACAGAGAATACCGATGCCGCATCGGTTGAACCAACCAGTGCGCCAAGCAGCATGCTTTCTACCCAGCTTATATGTAATGCGAAGTGGCAGAAAACACCTGTAAGACCGGTTGTTACCACAACGCCGAGTGTTGAAAGGAGGACCGCTTTTACCGAAACTGATTTCGCCTGCTGCCAGTTTGTGCCAAATCCGCCGTAAAACATGATAAAAAGCAATGCTACGGTACAAATCTGTTCTGCAAATGCATAATTGTCAAATGGAATTTTAAAAATACCATCTGAGCCGAAGAGCATTCCAAGCAATATGAATGCAAGCAGCATTGGAATACCAAGCCTGCTTGAAACTTTACTTAAGAACACGCAGGCAAAAATCACGATTGCTGCCACCAATAAATAAGTTGTCATATTGTGTCCTCCTTTGATTTATGCGTTATCTTTAAACAATTGCGAAACTCAAATTTAGTTATCTATGATTGTACAAAATGAATAAAATCATCGAAGACACACTTTCGTTACGTGTCGCTCGCAACGGTACTAAGAAACCA
>CAKRCJ010000059.1 GCA_934307185.1 uncultured Roseburia sp. | reverse complement strand
TTCTTACCCTGACAGCAAGAGAAGACGGGGAAGAGACAATTGCCGGAAGTGATATCGGGATTGCACCTGTTTTTAATGGAGAAGTCCAGGCGATGTTAGAAGAACAGAACGGGTTTGCCTGGATTGGCACTTTATTTAAGCATAACGATTTAGAACTTGCAAAAGTTGTTTCGTATGATGAGAATGCTTTAGAAAAAGCGGTGAATGGATTAGACTGCATGAAGCCGTCAAATCAGAGAAAGCCGGTGGATGCAAAAGTATCGGATTACAATGGAGAAGGATACGAACTTGTTCCGGCAGATTATGGAACAGCAATTATTGAGGATAAGCTTTTAGAAGCGGTAAAAGATGCCGTATTAGTGCTTTCCGATGAAGTGGATTTAGACGAAGCTGACTGTTATGAAAAACCGGATGTGGAGGACGATAATCAGGCACTTTTAGCAGTCATTGATAAAATGAACCGCTATGTGGGAACGACCATTACATACGATTTTGAGGTGGCAAAAGAAGTCTTAGACGGAAAACAGATTTCAGAGTGGCTTTCCGTGGATGATGATTTTAATCTTTCTGTAGATGAGGAAGGCGTACTTTCTTTTGTAAAGGGACTTGCAAAAGAATACAATACCTGTTACAAGCCAAAAACATTAAAGACTTCTTATGGTTCCACTGTTACAATTTCAAACGGGCCATACGGATGGAAGATTAATAATTCCGAGGAAGTGGCACAGATTTTGCAGGACTTAGATGCCGGAAATGCGGTAGAGAGAGAACCGGTATACACACAGACAGCAAACAGTCACGGAGAGAATGACTATGGGGATTCTTATGTGGAAATTAACCTGACTGCACAGCATCTGTTTGCATACAAGGATGGAAAGCTTGTGACAGAGTCAGACTTTGTTTCCGGAAATCTTGCAAAAGGATATGGAACACCGACTGGTGCATATCTTTTAACTTACAAAACAACAGACGCAGTCCTTCGTGGAGAAAATTATGCAACACCGGTAAAATACTGGATGCCATTTAATGGAAATATCGGAATGCATGACCTGGCATCCAGAAAAGCTTTTGGTGGCGATATTTATAAGACCAGAGGTTCCCATGGATGTATCAATCTGCCATATTCAGCAGCAGAAAAAATATACGGTATGGTAGAAAAAGGATATTGCGTTTTAGTCTATGAGCTTCCGGGTACAGAGAGTCAGACCGTAAAGCAGAATGAAGCAAATGCAATTATAAATACCATTAATTCAATCGGTACGGTCACATTAGAAAGTGAGCCGGTGATTGTAGCAGCAAGAACAGCATATGATGCATTGTCAGACGGAACAAAAGCACTTGTTACCAATTACCAGACATTAGTTGATGCAGAGGCAGCACTTGCAGCGTTAAAGAATGGCACAGTGCAGGAAACGCAGACACCGGATGCAGCAATACCGGCGAATGGTGCAGAGACAGCACAGCCTGCACAGACAGAGCAGCCTGCGCAGACGAACCAGCAGGAGCAGCAGATGCAGGATGGGGCAGCAGCACAGCAGCCGACAGCGGAACAGCAGACGCAGGATACGACTGCACAATAACGAAAATTAGCTGTTATAGGAATGAAAAATTCTTATAACAGCTTTTTTTTCGAAACTTTTTGCTGCTTTTTGGATAATATATACAAAAAAAGTGGTTCAATTTCGGAATTTATTACGTATAGCACAATCATGAAATTTAGAATACAATAAAGTTACGAAAAAATACGAAAATGCATAGAAAGAACATATGCACAAGTAGAGGGGAAAAGGAGAGAAGAAAATGAGAAAGTTTATGCAAAGCTTTCAAAAGAGGCAGAGCATTGCAAGCAGAATAGTATGTTTTATTTTAGTGCTTGCGATGGTAGTAACAATGGTTCCTTCGCTGGGCGGCGGAATTAGTTCGGTTAAAGCGGCGGAGAATGAGAAGAATTTAACAATTCATTTCATGGTTCCGAATAACTGGAACTGGGGACAGCCGGCAATACAGTTCTGGGGTGGAACTTATGAGGTAACCGGAAACGCGGATGGCTCAGATGGAACAGAGATTCCAGGCTGGGGTGGTGCAAAAGGATATTTTCTGACAAAGGGTGAAGCTGGTGAAGAAACAACAGACTATTCACTTACTGTAAAAGGAACATTTACAGGTTGTCAGTTCCTTGACTTTAATAACCCGGGTAATAACATAAATCCTGCATATGATGCAAAATTAATGCAGTACACAGGTGAGACACCGCAGGAGGTTTATTATATTCAGAAGGATAATGTATGGTCCTATTATCTGGATAAAGAAGGAAATAAACCGATTCCTGACCTTCCAGAGACAGAAACTACATTTTTACTTGTAGGAAGTATCCCGGGAATGGCATGGGAAGCATCGGCAGAACCTAATTTTGTAAAATCTGCATCGGATGAAAATGTTTACAGCATTACACTTGATAATATTCCAGCCGGTAATTATGAATACAAAATTCTTCAGGATGCAGCAATAAATGGCTGGGGCAAGCCTTGGGCAGCAGATGATAATAACAAAAAACTGGAGATTTTGGCACCGGCAAAGGTTACGTTATCGTTAAATGTAACAGATGAGACAAAAGCAACAGATGTAACCGTAGAGTATGTGAAAGATCTTGTAGTAGATGCACCGGCACAGATTAAAAAGGGCATTGAGGAAGAGCTTACGACAACAGGTATTTACTATGCTGGAGACGAAGCTGGAAGTAAAGAGGAAGTAAATGTTACTTATGAGGCAGTTTCCGAAGGAATTCAGTTAGATGGAAATAAGTTACTGGTTCCGGACGATTATGCAGGAACAGAAGTGATAATAAAGGCTTTATATAACGATATTGTAAAAGAGATTACAATTCCGGTTGTTGAGCAGATTTATACATACACCATTTATTACTATGATTTTGATGAGACACATATGACAACTGATGCCGCTGACCTCTGGCTTTGGGAAGAGGGCGGAGCACCTGGACAACAAATGAGGTTCTCTGAAACAGAGAAATTAGAAGATGGAAATACCTGGTTAAAGGCAACAATAACTGTTCCATATACAAAACTTGGAATTATAGCAAGATGTTATAACTCATGGGATAGTTGGAAAACATCAGACATTTTATACACAAATACAGATAAAACGGAAACACAGACATTATATCTTGTATCCAATAAATCAACCGCATACACAACCCTTCCGGAATTAACAGCACCGGTAGAGCGCTATATAATGGTTGAATATGACAGACCGGAAAAAGATTATACCGGATGGAATATTTACACCTGGAACAGCGGCTTCGGAAAGGATGTTACTGTAGATTTTAAGGAGATGGGCGGAAAGATGGTTGCCAAAATTCCGGTAAAAGAATCCGCAGCAGATTTAAAACTTTCCTTCTGTATGAGACGAAGCACCGAAGGAGATGAGTGGGCAGAGAAAGATGGCGGAGACCATTTCGTTACAATTCCGGCAGACCAGACAGTCGTAAAAGCAGTATTTACACAGGGCGAGGGAATTACAGAAGTACTTCCTTATAACACCGGTTATGAGATGGACGGTGCAAATGAAAAAATCCATTTCTATTACAGAAATGATAAACTTTCCGCAGAAAATAATCTTGCTTCTTTGACAGGAAAAGTAAATGTTGTTGTGGAAGGCGAAGCATATGAAATGACTTACGATGCAGCAACTGACCGTTTTATTTATGATCTTTCAGATGTAACAACCAGAGATTATCATTACTATTATCAGGTGGACGGACAGAACGAGCTGGATGCATTTAACAGCGAAAAAGAAACTTATAATGAAAAAGAATGCAATGTTATTCATTTCAAAAAACCAGATGTAACAGTAGAGGCTTCTTTATCACAGGCTTCTATGGATTATAACGACAACAATGTTATTTCTGTAAAAATAAGTGCAGCAGAAGGCGGTGCGCTTACAGCAGATGAAATTGAAGCAGTAACAGCCGACCTGAGTGAATTGGGACTCAGCAGTGAATTTGCAATTGAACCATCCTTAATGGAAGGAACGATTTCCTGCTTAAATACCGTTTCAGCAGGAGAAAAAACAATTCCTGTGACCGTAAAAGATATTTACGGAAATATTTATAAAACAGAGACCAAAGTTAATGTGACAGAACGCACAAAAGCAGCAGGAGACTTTGACTGGGATGAAGCAGTTATTTACTTTGCAGTGACTGACCGTTTCTTTGACGGAAACGCTTCTAACAATAACGCTTATGGTGTAAATGATTATGATACTTCTGAAAAAGGCGGCTCCAGCTATCATGGCGGTGACTTTGCCGGATTAAATGAAAAACTGGATTACCTCAAGGATTTGGGAGTAAATACCATCTGGATTACTCCGATTGTGGAAAACATTACAGAAGACCAGCATGATAACGATACAGATACCGCAACTTACGGTTATCATGGATACTGGGCAAGTGATTTCACAAAATTAAACAAACATCTCGGAACAGAGGAAGAATTTAAAGCATTATTAGATGCTGCACACAGTAAGGGCATGAAAATCATGGTCGATGTCGTTTTAAATCACGCAGGCTATGGAACAGAAAAATATTTTAACAGTATTCTTACCGATGCAGACGGAAATACAATCAAAATGCTTCGTGATGCCAGCAATACTATTTCAGGAGATGACAAATACGATGCACTTTCAGGACTTCCTGATTTTGTAACAGAGAACAAAGAAGTAGCAGACCAGCTAATTGAATGGCAGACCGGCTGGATGGCAAAATATGATATTGATTATTATCGTGTGGATACGGTAAAACATGTTGAGACAACCACCTGGGCAGCATTTAAAAATTCTCTTACAAAAGTAAATCCTGACTTTAAGATGATTGGTGAGTATTCCGGTGCCGGATATGCCAATACAGCAGGAGAGCTTGGAACAGGTACAATGGATGCATTACTTGACTTTGATTTCAACGATTTTGCACAATCCTTTGTAACCGGCAGTATTTCAAATGTAGAAAATTCATTACAGAAGAGAAATGCAGCAATTAATAATACTGCAACAATGGGAAGCTTTTTAGACAGCCATGATGAGGACAGCCTTCAGTATAAGCTTGTAAATGAGAGCAAACTGACAGACGAAGAAGCATATAATTTGATGAAGGTAGCTGCAACCTTACAGATTACTGCAAAAGGACAGCCGGTTCTTTATTATGGTGATGAAATTGGTCAGGCAGGAAATAATAGCTGGCCATTACAGACAAACAGACGTGACTTTGACTGGGAGAAATTAGAGCAGCAGAAGACAGACAGCAACAGTATGTACAATCATTACAAGACATTACTTTCTATCCGTAATGCATATACCGATGTATTTGCAAGAGGAAACAGAAGTACTGTAGTGGGTTCTGATGAAGAAGGATATGAAGTAATCAGCAGAAGTTATGGCAATGATAAGCTGTATGTCGGAATGAACATTAAAGAAGCAGAGAAAGAAATTACAGTTCCTGTTTCTGAAAAAGAAGGAACAGTAATTGTAAACCTTTATGATGGAAAAGAATACACAGTTTCAGCAGACCAGACAATTGTAATTAGTATCCCAGCAGCAAAGGATGGCGGTACAATCGTTCTTACTGCAAAGAAAAATGAAACATCAGATGACGACAAGAAAGACGATGTAACAACACCAGATGATAGTAAGAAAGACGATGTAACAACACCGGATGATAGTAAGAAAGACGATGTAACGACACCGGATGAGAGCAAGAAAGACGATGTAACGACACCGGATGAGAGCAAGAAAGATGATGTAACGACACCGGATGAGAGCAAGAAAGATGATGTAACAACACCGGATACTGACAAGAAAGACGATGTAACAACACCGGATACTGACAAGAAAGACGATGTAACAACACCGGATGAGAGCAAGAAAGATGATGTAACGACACCGGATGAGAGCAAGAAAGACGATGTAACAACACCGGATGAGAGCAAGAAAGATGATGTGACAACACCGGATAGCAGCAAGAAAGACGACAACACTTCCGACACAAAACAGGAAGAAAAGGTAACGGCAGAAGTTGTTGTAGAAGGAAATTCTATAGAACAGTTAATTACTACATTAAAGAATACCAAAGAAGGTGGCAAAGTTCAGGTAACTTTGTCAGAAGGTACAAAGGTTCCGGCAGATGTATTTAATACAATCAAAGGAAAAGATGTCACAGTCGTATTAAAAGCAGGCAATTCCGTCAGCTGGGTAATTAATGGAAAGAATATAAAAGGTAATATAACGACACCGATTGACCTTGGCGTAAAAGTTGGTGAAAGTTCAATTCCGGAAGATAAAGTATCAGAACTTGCAGACGGAAATAAGATCATTACGTTATCCTTAAATTATGACGGAGAATTCGGTTTTGATGGAACACTCAGAATTTCTGTTGGTGCAGAAAACAGTGGAAAAATCGCAAATCTTTATTACTACAATGAGCAGACCGGAAAATTTGAATTCTACGAAGCTGTAACAGTTAACGATTACGGAACCGCAGCATTCCATTTTTCACATGCTTCACAGTATGCAATTGTGTTAAGTGACAAAGATATGAGCGATACAGTAAGCGCTGTTATCGCAAGCCCGAAAACTTCGGATAATGCACCAGTTGTTTTGGCATTCTTCTTATTATTAGTTGGATGTGCATCAATGGGAGCATTTTACAAAAAGCAGAGAAGATATTAAAACAAGATTTAATTAAGTGAATTTAAGAAAGAAGTAAGTTCCTGAATAGAGAAGGGACTGTCGCATTAAGCCATATTGTATGAAATGTGCTTTTTGCGATAGTCCCTCTTTTGGTTGTTTCAGAGATTATTAACAGTTCTTTTTTATTCATTCAGATTCCAAAATCAAATAGCCCCATGGCTTTAGCGTAATGCTGTCACCAGAATGAATTCTTTCTCCGGTCACAAGATTTGTTCCGTCAAAAGAAGAAACGGCTGCAGTCTGTGCCTGACCGGAATAATTAAAGTAAAAACGTACATTATTTCCAAAATCGTTTTCCCCTTCTTTTACAATAACCGGGAAATGACAGTCCTTATGCTTTTGCAGGTCACTTGAAAATGTTTCAAAATATTGTGTCAGCACTTTTTCCAACATTTCCCCGTCAAAGCAGGTGGCAAGGTACAAAGCGGAACCGTTGAAATATTTATTTACGGTTGCAGCAGCATACCGGTTCCAGACAGGATGGTCATAAGAAAAAAGTGGTGTTGCCGTATCACAGCTTACAAGATCCATCCAGTAACGGCAGTCGCCTGTCACAGAAGCATCGGAAGGCAGGGATACTTTTACATCTACGGGATAAGTGTACTGGTCGTAGTGAATGCCGAGACATTCATGCAGAATATGTGGCTGGGTGTCGGCATATATTTTTAACTGTTCATCTGAAAAACCGCTGCGGAATGTAGTGATCAAATGTCCACCGCATTTTACATAATCGTTTAATGTAGACAATAATTCCTCACTTGCACTGTAAAGCGCAGGCACAATAAGACAATTGTAACCGGAAAAATCTCTTGTGGCAGAAGAAACCATATCATATTCAATATTTAACCGGTACAGTGCATCGCTAAGCCAGCGGGCAACCGTATTATAGCTGTGTTCTTTTTTATCCTGCAAAGGAAAAAGATTTAAGCCGCTTAACGAGTTATTGTCAAGAAGAATGGCAACAGCATTTTTCTTTTTGAGGTTTTTTATGTGTGCGCCGATTTTTTTCCACTCTGCACCAATCTCACAGGCTTCTTTATACGTTTCATTTTCGGAAAAATCGTGTGACAGTACACCTTTCCAGTAACTTTCAATGGCATTATGGATAGAGTGCCAGTGCCAGTACATCACACTGTTTGAACCGTTTGCAATATGGCTGTACGCCTGCAATTTTAATTGTCCCGGATATGGAAGCCAGGCAATGTTTCCCTGTGCCTGTGTTTCTAATACAAGATAATTGTCTCTTTTCAGGCTGCGGGAAATATTACCGCAGAAAGTAATTTCTTCTCCGGTCAGGAGAGACTGGGACGGGTGATAAATATCACAGCCGGCAACGGTAGTGGCATCGGCGGCTTCATACTGGTTTACCTCCTGCTGATAACCGATAGAATGGTCGGTCCAGCTATAGTCAAAGTTCTGTGTGATAAACTGGTCATCACGCTTATATTCAGAGACAATTGCGGACTGCCATTTTAAAAATCTTGTAACTAAAAGACGCTGGAATTTCAAAAATTCAGCAGCAAGGCTTTCGTTAATCGTTCCGCGCACATCGGGAAAATCTTCCCATGCATTGACACGGTTACTCCAGTAATCTAACCCGAATTCACGGTTAAAATCGTTGATATCCGGATATTTTTCTTTCAGATAATCGACAAACATTGCCTGTACACGGGGACCGGCAGTTCCGTAGCTTTTTGTTTCATTATCAAGCTGGAAACCGATAATATTTGGAACCTCTTTTATGTGCTCCATCATCGCACGGATTACACGCTCACAGTGGAATAGATAGCCTGCATGTGTAATATCCATATTTTGTCTTGCTCCGTAAATATTCAAACCGGCATTGGTGAGTGCAAGGATATCTGGATATTTTTTTGAAAGCCAGGTTGGAATGGCATAGGTAGGTGTGCCGACAATGACAGAAATATTGTGTCTTGCGGCAGCATCTAACATTTTATCAAGATGCGTAAAATCAAAGATACCATCTCCTGGCTCAATAGTACTCCAGGTGGACTCTGCAATACGGATGGTGTTCATTCCGGCTTTTTCCATCATTTCCATATCTTTTTCCACGCGGTCATATGGAAGATATTCGGAATAATAAGCTGCCCCGAACAGTAAGTGATTTGTTTTCATAAATTTCCCCCAATCTTTTGAAACATTGTGTTTTTATATTTTGAATTATAGTAATAAAAAATATTTTGAATTATGGTACTAGAAAATATTGACAACTGAAGTCTGCTTCAATAAAATCAATTAATAACGCAAACGGTTGCGCAAAAATATTATAACATCAAAAAAATAAATTGTAAATGTGAGAAAATTTATGCATTTGGCATTGCATTTTTAAACAAAATGGTAAATAATAATGATGTTGCGCAAAATAGTGCGCATTGAAAGAAGGGGCTATTATGGGGAATGAGGAGAAAAAAAATATTACAATTGCTGATGTTGCGGAGGCACTTGGCGTGTCAAAAACAACGGTTTCCAGAGCGATTTCCGGAAAAGGAAGAATAGGAAAAGAGACAAAGGATCGGGTATTACAATACATAGAAGAACATGATTACAAGCCGAACGTCATTGCAAAAGGGCTTGCACAGTCCAAAACGTATAATCTCTGTGTCGTTATGCCTGGAGATTATGATGTGGTGGATTTGACATTCTTTCAGGAATGTCTTTTTGGAATTCAGGAGATTGCCGGAATTATGGAATATGATATTCTGCTTTCCATTTGTAAGACGAACGATATCTCATCTTTGGAGAGAATTATTTCAAACCGGAAAGTGGATGGCGTAATCTTAATGCGTACTTTTGTGGAGGATGCGCAGATTGAATATTTGCAGTTAAAAAATGTACCATTTGTTACGATTGGTTCCTCAAATTATAAAGGAGTCATCCAGGTGGACCATAATCACAAGAGTGCCTGCAAAGAGCTGACATCTATTATTCTGATGAAAGGCATGAAAAAAATTGCACTTGTGGGCGGTGACGAAAATCATGTCGTAACACAGAGCCGCCTGCGCGGTTTTAAAGAGGCTTATCAGAAAATGGGAGAAACCGTTGACCCATCCATGCTGTTTTTGAACTTAGACAACAATGTAATGATTGACAAAATTGTAGAAGAAATTTTGGAGCGAAAGACAGATTGTATTCTTTGCATGGACGATGCGGTGTGCAGCCGTGTATTGAAAAAGCTGCGTGAAAAGCATATAAGTGTACCGAAAGATATCAGAGTAGCATCTTTTTATAACAGCTCGGTGCTTGAAAATAATGTTCCTTCCATTACATCCTTGTCTTTTGATGCAAAAGAGCTTGGAATGGTTGCATGTAAAACGGTGCTGGATGTGATTGATGGGCAGGAGGTTTCTGCAAGAACGTTGCTGCCGTATGAGGTTGTGTTGAAAGAGTCTACAAAATAAAAACGGAGCTTAGACAGCGTAGTGCTGCAGATTTTGTGGCTATCGCCTTAGAGTAACGAGCGGCAGCCACAAAATCTGCAAATCCTTTTTGAGGGTGTAAAAATTCTTGTGTCTATGGAAAGTAAATCTTTCTGGTAAGAAATAGATATGTAAAATTTTGCTGTCG
>CAKRCJ010000058.1 GCA_934307185.1 uncultured Roseburia sp. | reverse complement strand
CCGTTCAGTATCAAATCAGCATATCCAACCGGGTCATTGTAAATCAGATAATCCAGTTCTGACCGCTGATACATATTATCGGCAACCTCATTCTCCACGGCGATGGTATCAATGGCAATCATGCTGCCATCTAAGAATTTC
The DNA here is from genome assembly GCA_934307185.1 of uncultured Roseburia sp. GTDB lineage: Bacteria > Bacillota > Clostridia > Lachnospirales > Lachnospiraceae > Roseburia. Next base: position 10,311 of record CAKRCJ010000058.1, on the reverse strand, counting down.
AGTTCCACGCAGGCAGTATCCATGTTGAACTCACAAGAAATCAATCTATCCATAAGAAACCTCCACTTTGCTGGATATTAGATCATCCCAAAATATTTGAATGCTTCTCGGATTGCTTTCTCTTTTTCCGGTGGACACTGGGGCTGTCTGGAATCCTCGGACTTTGGCAGGTTATAGTTCTTGCCGACCTCAATCCCGCATTTTCGCTTAATCTGTGAGATATACAGGTTGGAAACCTTTAGCCCGGTATGCTCCAAAACATACTCCTTAATCTGCGGATAGGTTGCCCCATCCTGAAATTCGGACATATCCATATCTTCCAAAGAGAACTCAACCCGAATCTTTTTCGAGTCGACCTCGCCCTTGGAAAGTAAGACAACCGTCTCAACATGAAAAGTCGACGGAAACATATCTACACAGCACACTTTTTTCACCTCATAGCCCCTCGCCTGCAGCACTTCTAGATCTCTCGCAAGGCTGGTTGGCTTACAGGAAATGTAGACCATCTGTGGAACATTGTAACGGATAATTTTTTCCAAAGCCTTTGGATTAATGCCGTCTCTTGGTGGGTCGAGCACGATATAGTCCGGCTTTTCCTCGATGGCATCTATTACTTTTAATACATCTCCTGCAATAAATTCGCAGTTATGTAAACCATTCAGTTTGGCATTCTCTTTTGCAGCTTCCACAGCTTCCTCAATAATTTCCACACCGATTACTTTTTTAGCAACTGGGGAAAGCATCTGGGCGATGGTTCCGGTCCCGGAATACAAATCAAAAACAACCTTTCCATGCTCTGCAATGTCTGCATCTGCTCCGCTTGGCAGGGCATCCCCGATAAATTCCCTTGCGGTCTGATAAAGCACCTCCGCGCCAAGAGAATTGGTCTGGAAAAAGGAAAATGGGGTGATTTTAAAACGAAGTCCTAATAACTCCTCGTAAAAGTAATCCTGTCCATATAAGGTATCCGTTCCCTCATTTGTAACCGTATCTGCCACATTATCATTTTTCGTATGCAGGATTCCCGTCATTTTTCCTTTGTAGTTAATGGAAAGCAGTTCCTTTTTCCAGCCTTCGAGTAACTGTTCTTCTGTTTCACCTGCATTATTTGTATCAGCATTTACCATATTCTGTCCAAATTCAAGCTGGGTGGTCGTCACTAAATCTACAAGAATTTCTCCGGTTTTTACAGCTTTGCGGACCAGAAGATGTCTCAGATAACCGGTATGACGCAATTTATGATAATAAGTAACATTTTTTTTCCGGAAATAAGAGAGTGTTGTCTTTAAAACAGCCCGGAAATCCTCGTCAACAATCTGACAATCTGAAACGGTCACTATATCATAAAAGCTTCCTCTCTTGTGCATTCCGAGTGCCAGCGGACCATCTTTAAATTCATCACCGAAAGAAAACTCCATTTTATTACGGTAGGCGCACTGATCTGGGCTTTTCTTAATCCCCTCAAACACATAGTCTTTATTTTCAGGGTCTATCACCGCATCAATTAGTTTTTTCACCTGGGAAGCTTTTAATTCAAGCTGTTTTTCATATGGAAGAGTCTGATAAGTGCAGCCTCCACATTCCCCTGCGTGAACACAGCCCGGCTCATTTAATTCCAGCGGAGATTTTTCTAACACCTCTAAAAGTCTTCCTTCTGCTTTTCCTTTTCTGATTTTATTAACAGATGCTGACACTTTTTGTCCTGGAATTGCATTTTTTACCGTTACCTGCTTTCCCTCTTCTGTTAAAATAATCCCTTTGTTTGGAAAATCTACGCGTTCGATTACGCCTTCTATTACCTGTCCTTTTTTCATCTATTCTTCCTTTCTGACTTTTCTACTTCATCTCGGACTCAAAATATTTTACACCGCTTTTTCCAGCTTTTTTTGCCGCATACATTGCCTTATCGACAGCAACAAACATTTCCGTCACTGTGATTCCATCCTTTGGATAAATTGCAACTCCCATACTACAGGAAAAATCTTTATTATCCGTTCCGACCAAAAATGGACTTTTAAAAATACCCTGTAATTTTTCCACACTGCTTTTAATTACTTTGTTCTGCACATCTGCAACAACCGCAATAAACTCGTCTCCACCCAGACGGTAACACATTAGTTCTTTCTGTTCGATTGCCATTGCTCTTGAAGCGATTTCTTTTAATACATTGTCTCCTTCGCTGTGTCCGTAAATATCATTTACCTGCTTAAAATTATCCATATCAAACATGATAAGTGCAAATTCCCGTTTGCGTGTAATCAGTTCTTTGATATCCTCCATGAAAGCTCGCCGGTTTAACAACCCTGTCAATGCATCATAATGTGAGGCATATCTTAACTTTTCATTGATTTTTACCATATCAATATTCGTATTTTTTTTATGCTTATTATCAACTATAAGTATGCCAATTACAAAAAGCAGAACCATTACGATTGCAAAAAAGACACGGAATATCATCTCATTTTTTTCCAGAAATGTTTCTTCATGATTTATAATTTCTGCGTTTTCCGGTAATTGCTTTCTATTTATATGAAAGCGCTCCATTACCTTCTCATCAAAACAAAATTCTCTCGGACTATCTAAAACAGGCTGTAATTCGGCAGGGTCATTTCCGGCAAGTATCTCATTTGCCAACTGTGCTGCTATCTCTCCCATTTCCTTATGGGAAACAAGCTCCCCACCAAGCAATCCATACCCCATACTGTGAGGCACAATAGAAAACACAGGAATTTGTGCCGTGTCCGTTATTTCTTTCACAATCTGCTTGATCTGATATGGTTTTTTCTCTTTATCCTCACTGCAAATAACATAAATCAGAATATTATCTTCATCGAGGCTTGAAATTTTCTCTAACAGCTCTTCCTTTGTAAGTTCGGATGCATTTATTTCATCAAATATAAGCTCTGGAAATTTTGTTTCATATTTATAATATTCTTTTCTCTCCGCCCTACCAGAGGCAGTATCATCAAGAATAGCTGTTACATGTGTAGCATCCGGGTAAATCTTTTGCGCCAGCTCTAATGTATTATTATAGGAAAGCTGCTCTATCACACCACAGATAAGCGGATTTTGTGCAGCCTCTATCGCTGCACTCACATTTTCCACACCCTCAAAAATAATTGGCGTATCTTTAAACAGCTCCTCCCGGTATTTTAATACAAAATTAAATGCGGCATCATCTCCCACAATCACGACATCATACTGTGGAACATTTTGCAGAAAATAACAAATTCTTTCATAAAAAAGTGAAATTGCCTGATCTGTATTCACATTTTTTGTATCCATAAACTGGTAATCAATGACTGTATCCTGCCCGATAACTTCTTTTATTCCCTCTATCTGCTGCATGACAGGAACCCAGGCGTAAGAATACGAACTGATAAATAAAATTCTCCCCTGCTCCTTTTGTTCTGCTTTAGCAGCCTGTGGAATTGTAATTAAAACCCAGATTATTATAAAAAAAATGATATATTCTATCTTCCTCTTTTGTCTTATCCACTCCATGTATGTCTCCACCCCGCAAATACAATTGCCCTAGCGAAAAAGAAAAGGGCTGCTTTTGCAGCCCTCCCGGTTATGCTTATTCTTCTTCTTTTTTCTCTTCTGGTTTAGCTGGCTCTTCTTCATCATCTTCATCTTCAAAGAAATCGTCTTCATAATCATCTTCGAAGTCATCTTCAAAATCTTCTAAATAATCTGGTGTGAAGAAACGATAAATTCCATATACTGCTGCTGCAACGGCTGCAATAATACCAATAATTGCGAAAATCCATACAACCTTTGAAGTTTTCTTCTCTTCAACTTCCTTCTTGTTCAGTAACTCATTCAATTTTGTCATGTTGATCAAATCTTCCATCTTGTTCATGTTACCACTCCTTCTCTCATTTATACTCCTGATACAGTTTACTGTTTCTGCATCTATCTTGTTTTGTATTAAATCTGTCATAACATATTATACCATAGGTTACCCTGTTCGCCTATAAAAAATTTATAAAACTTGAAAAAAATTTTTAATTTTTTATATCATTAAAAGCAGGATTGGCGCATCACATTTTTTTCAGTTTTGCAAATGAAGCAAACATCTTTTTTACGCCGTAATTTTCAAAATCGACTGTCACCTCATAATCTCTGCCGCCATCCATAATATTTTTTACAACGCCTCTGCCAAATTTGATATGGGAAACTGTATCCCCGGCTTTGTAGTCAAGCTCCGATTTAACTACTCCTTTGGTGACAAGCGCCTTTGCCTGCATACTCTGACCGGAAGGCTGCTGCCGTAAGGACGGTCTTTTTGGTCTTTTTGTCTGGCTCTGTAAAAATGATGGAAAGCTATTCTCACTCAAACCACCTCTGCTGTCGGATGCCTTTTTCTGCAGCTGGCTGTCTAAAAGCTCTGACGGGATTTCTTTTACAAAACGGGACACCCTGTTATACTGTGTCTCACCGCGCACCATACGCTGTCTTGCACACGTAATGGTAAGCTCCTCTTTTGCCCTGGTAATTCCAACATAAGCAAGTCTCCGCTCCTCTTCTAAATCCTCAGAAGAGCTGTCTGAGGTAATTGACATATAGCTTGGGAAAAGTCCATCCTCCATTCCTGCTAAATAAACCTTTGGAAATTCCAGTCCCTTCGCGCTGTGCAATGTCATTAAAACAACATAATCACTTTCCTCTTCCAGACTGTCAATATCCGCAACCAAAGCTACTTCTTCCAAAAATCCACTGAGCGTCGGGTGCTCCTCTCCTTCCTCATAGGCAACTACTTTACTGATTAATTCATCAATGTTCTGAATTCTTGCCTCGGCTTCTTCTGTGTCTTCAGCTTCAAGCTCTTTCACATAACCGGTTTCATCAATAATTTCCTGCAAAAGCTCTGACACGCTAATTAATCCTGACTTACTGCGCATCACCTGGATAAAATTGACAAAAGGTTTTATTTTAGCTGCACTCTTTCCCAGCGTCGGTATATCATCCGCCATTTTTAACGCATTATAAAAGCTGATATCTTCGGTTGCAGCATATTCTGCGACACGGTTTAGTGTTGTTGCCCCTATTCCACGCTTCGGCACATTAATAATTCTTCTGACCGCAAGGTCATCCCTGGCATTGTCGATTGTTTTTAAATATGCTAAAAGGTCTTTAATTTCCTTTCTTGCATAGAAATTCACACCGCCGACGATCTTATATGGAATATTGGATACAATAAATTTTTCCTCAAAAAGACGGGACTGGGCATTGGTCCGGTACAAAACCGCACAGTCGCCATACTGGTACTTTCCATTTCTTACAGCGTCATTAATATCTTTTGCAATAAACTCTGCTTCCTCATAGCCTGTCTCAAACTGCTTAAATCCAAGCTTCTTTCCCTCGGGATTATCCGTCCAGAGCGTTTTTCTTTTTCTTCCCATATTGTTGGAAATCACACCGTTTGCCGCATTTAAAATGTTCTGTGTGGAGCGGTAATTCTGCTCTAACCTAATTGTCACTGCATCCGGAAAATGCTTTTCAAAATTAAGTATATTGTAAATATTAGCTCCTCTGAACTTATAAATCGACTGGTCATCATCACCAACCACGCAAAGATTTTTATATTTATCTGCCAATGTGCTGATAAGCTTAAACTGTGCAGTATTAGTATCCTGATACTCGTCCACCATAATATAACGGAAACGCTCCTGATAATAGTCAAGCACCTGTGCATCGGTTGTCAAAAGCTCTACCGTCTTTACAATAAGGTCGTCAAAATCCAACGCATTGTTTCTGCGCAGCGCATCCTGATATTCCCTGTAAATCTCCGCCTGTTTTCTCTTTGCAAAATCACCGGAAGCTGCTGCCCGGAGAGAAAATTCCTGTGGGTCAATCAATTCATCCTTTGCCTTGGAAATCGCCGCAAGAAGGCTTTTCTCTTTGTAAATCTTCGTGTCGACATTTAACCGTTTGCAGATATCCTTCATCAGTGTTTTCTGGTCATCAGAATCATAGATTGTGAAATTCGTATCAAATCCAATCCGGTCAATATGTCTTCTCAAAATGCGTACACATGTTGAATGGAAGGTTGATACCCAGATACTTTCCGAGCCATAACCGATAAGATTATCAATTCGCTCGCGCATCTCCCCTGCCGCTTTATTGGTAAAAGTAATTGCCATAATATTATATGGATTAACCTGCCGCTCTTCAATTAAATATGCGGTGCGGTGCGTTAACACCCTTGTCTTTCCGGAGCCGGCACCAGCTAAAATCAAAACCGGTCCCTCTGTATGAAAAACTGCTTCTCTCTGCTGCTCATTCAATGTATCGTAAATGCTCATATAACTCTCCATTCCTGTTCCTTTATAATAGAGATTATAACACACCTTACTGCGATATGAACAGTAAAAACAGAACATATTTTCTTATAATTTCCATACAATTAATTTCAATTGTATATTGTCATCTAGTTTTCAATACTATAATTACTCTATTATTCTATGTGGTTTTTCTCACATTTCCCGTTATTTAACACCCTAAAATTACTATTTTTTATGCATTTTATAGGCTCTGTTACAATTATCAGTATCATGATAGTATCACGGCTCAACCGCTTCCTGTTCTGCCAGAGCAATAGCAATCCTCTCTGTAGAGCTTGTGTTAGTCCTGCGGAATGTACCTACACCGTTACCACTTAAAGCTCCTTTATATATGTCATAAAATGGTCTTAAGGTTCTGCCAGTCTTACCACTTCTTAAGGCGCTCAAAGCGCTCTGTTCGAGAAATGCAGCACGTCCCCACGTCATGCCGTCAATCTCTTTTAAATCCTTATTCAGCTCATAACGTTCATGTATAACCCTGCTCTGTTCATCTGGTAACTCGTCAACCGCTTTCCATATTGTCTTTTTTAAAGCGTCTCTGTATATGTTATCCTCGACTGCTTCCATACAATCATTATCATCTGGAAGCACCTCATTTAACGTGCATTCATCTTCGCCCTCTATCCGCACCTTGTCCAGACTTGCCACGCTCCTCATATAGGCGTTTTTCTCTATCTTGTCCAGCTCTTTACCATCCAACCCTAAAGCCGTCTTTATTTCTTCTCTGGTGGGTTCTCTGCCAGTGCTTACACGTATCTCATTTACTGCCCGGTTATATTTTATAATATGCCCCTGTTCTACAACTGGAAGCCTTATAACATTCTGTGTGCTTATGTACCGGCTCATAGCGGTATCAAGGCAGTACGAAGCAAATGTTATAAACAACACGCCTGCATCCGGGTTGTACTTCTTGACAGCATCATCACATAAAGCAATATACCCTTCCTGCATTAAATCGTCAAATTCCGCATAAAATCTGTAGCGTTGCGCCTTCTTCGCAACAAATCCCCTGTTCTGATACCATAATAATGTTGTATTCTCTTTTATATTCCGCCCGGCTCTAATCTCTGCAACAAGCTCCTCATTCGTCATCCTTCCACCTCCCACATAAAAATAACGCCCCACACTGACTGTGTATCAATGCAGGGCGTTCACACCGCGATTATGCGTTCAATATCTTATTTATCGGCAATCGGCTGATAATAAATCGCTTTTTTCTTGTTATCGAATACATAGGCATCATATACTATACGACCTTCCACGAGCGTTCCATTAATTCCTGGTGGGTTCTTATGCTCGTTATAGTCCTCTAACTGTGTTGGTGCACAGGTGGCGCATGGATGCGCAAGCATGAAGCCGAACCCTTTCGGAAGTCTTGAAGCTGCCATTTTAATAACCTGCGCCCCGTCAAGATTTGCGATAACTCCCTTAATTCTCATATCGTTTCCAATTTCAGTCTCCATTGTAATATCCTTGCACTTTTTCATCAGAAGATATACATCCGGTGTTACTGTCAATACTCTGCCTGTCTCCGGGACTAAAGCATTATCCAGTGCAGCAGATGCCTTAATAATCTCATCATAGATATTTTCTGTAGTAAGCTCAACGGCTTCCGGTTTCGTTCCTGCATTCGCACACATAACGCCATATGTGTATGTATCTACTTCCGGTACTGCTACCTCTCTAAGCTGTCTGGCCAGAGCAGTAGCGCCGCTCAAACTTCCTAATGTCTGGTTTTCATCAAGTGCATCAATAACAAATGTGAAAGAGCGGTCTTTTTTCAGTGTTGCCGTTTCACAGGTTGCTTCTAAATCTTTTACTGCCCCGTATCTGCTCCAGTTGCCGCCTGTCGCTCCATTCCGACCATAGTCATTCATTTCAGCAGTATTTACCTTGTACAACTTAACTGTTTTCGCTCCATCAAAATCAAAATCCTGATTTGTTAATAAGCTCTTTTTGCTTTCCTGTGTGAACAATTCATCCACATAGGGAATATATTTTGTTGCTAATTCTGTAGCCATCTTTTTAACCTCTTAACCCCATAGCCGCCCGGATACCGTCACCATCTGGCAATGTATGTATTGGTGCCGTAAACGATACAATTCGTGAACGTTTCCCTTCCAGTTCCTTAGACCAGCCTTTCGGAGTTCTTTCTTTAATAATATTGTCAATAACTTCCATTGACTTTTTTAGTTCGTCTGCGTTGCTGCACTTTATCACGTCTGCCAGTTCATCCGGATAGCCGGCGCTTCGTAATGCAGTGACAGCGTTAAGCCTGTTCTCTCTCGCTTCAAGCTCTGTCGTTCTTTTATCCAGCTCTGCGGTTTTCTTCTCAAACTCATCATTACCGGATGCATTGCCCTTCTCTTTGGCAAGTCTCTCCTGCACAATACGGTTAACATCATCCTGTGTGAATGTCTTACCCTCTGTGCTTGTCTGTGTTCCCTCTGTAGAGGTGTTTTGTAAATCTGCCATGATTTTACCATCCTTTCGTTTTACGCCCGAAATAGGCTATTTTCCGCTTTGCCCTGCGTGTGGGTGGATTATCTCGCTATACCTGCGACAACGCTAAGCGCTGCTCTATATCCTGTATATACCGCTTGCGCTTGCGGTAAAAATTTCTACGGCTCACCGGAACTACATCGCCATTCGTGGCGGCGTGCTTCTCCACAACCTCGAATGATGCCTGATTCATAAATGAGTAGAACAACATCATCCCGATATCTGGATCTATCTGATCCGCCATGCTCTGTAATTCCTCTCTTGGTATGTCCTTACATTTGCTATGCAACATAAATACATATCTTTTATTCTGTGTCATACTTTCACAACCTTTCCTTGGAAATATAATACCATATTCATATATGCATTTTGTGCCAATGTGCCATGCAACATTTTTCTATATGTTATCAAATGTTAGATTTTGTTAAGTTCTGAAAATATCAAATATTACCTTTTCTTACGTCCTGTATATGTTGAAAATGCAACTATTTGCAACTACCTTTTACAACTGCACCTTAACAAATCTTAATATCACACCTTAGTAAATCTTAGTGTGTATCCGGGGTGGTTCTGGTTGTATTTACCTTAGGTTTTCTTAGGCTTCAAGCCGCTTTAGCGTTCGGATTCAAAACGAACGTTTTGCACCCTTTTTCATGCACACAAAAAATGAAACGTTTCAATGAGCGTTTCAAAAAACGTTTCACTTCCAGACACAACAAAAGCCTACTGCATTTCTGCAATAGGCTCTCATTGGCTTAGGGTTTTGTATCATTCAGAGCATTGCCGCCCTACTTTACATGATCATACATCTTATTTATGGTTTCTTCCATCCGATCTATGTAATCATAAATAATTCCTATTCTGGTGATTTCCATATCAAAACGGGTCTGCTCGCACGGTAGTTCTGGTCTATTCGTGTCATTATCAAAGTATAATTCAACATCATTTAATAATACGGCTATTTTATCTTTGATAATATCAAGATTCTGTATATCCTCATTTAATAAAAACTTATTATTCATCCCTATACCTCGGCTTTCTTTGGTGCATGTTCATCAATGCAACACAGTCTTCCATATATTCCCTCATACTTATTTTGCAGAATATATAATGATTCTGCTAATGCCGCCATATTAGGTGTATCTGACTGTGCATATCCCCGGCACATTTCCAATAAGTTATTTGCATTATAAAGTTCTTCCATTAAATCTAACATTTTTTCGTTTTTCATATTTGCCTTTCTGCCGGCTTTCGTGCTACAATCATAGCGAATCCGGTCTTTCTACTGGGTTATCGGGTTTCATTGCCCTGTGATGGTGTTGCCGCACCGTCCGGGGCGTTTTTTAATTCTTCCAGAATACGCATAAAATCATATCTTCTCACATCTGATAGTTTTTTGTTTCTTGCAATCTCACATAAAGCGCAATACCTACGGTCATCCGGGTACATGGCTTTATAC
>CAKRCJ010000057.1 GCA_934307185.1 uncultured Roseburia sp. | reverse complement strand
GCCCTGGATAATAGCAAAAATAATCATAGAACACAATAATGAGCTTCCACCATAGCTTACAAGGGGCAGCGTCACTCCCGTAGACGGAATGAATTTTGTGACACCGCCAATCGTCAAAAATACCTGGAAGGCATACACCGTGCCAAGCCCGAGTGCAACTAATTTATAAAACTGGTCCTTCATCTGCATCGCAATGTTTAAAAACATCAAAAAGCAGCTAAAGCATACCATAATCAGGCACAATGCGAAAATTCCGCCTAACTCCTCCGCAATTGCCGAAAAAATAAAATCCTGCTTTACAACCGGTATCTTATCCGGAAGTCCCTGATAAAGCCCCATTCCAAGCCAGCCGCCGGTTCCGATGGCAAAAAGCGACTGTGAAATCTGGTAGCCCTGCTTGTCATAGTAAAGTAACGGATTCTGCCATGCCTGGACACGTACCTTCACATGGGAAAACAGATGATACGCCGCAACCGAAGCAGCGCCGCCTCCCAAAAGCCCGCCAAAAAAGTAATATGGCTTTCGCGTTGCAACATATAGCATCACCACATAAGTAACAAAGAAAAGCAATGCCGCTCCTAAATCCCTTGAAGCTGCAAGGATGAGCACATGTGCCGCTGCAACCGCACTGGTAATGCACACCTGTTTAAAATTTGTCGTCTCATAAAGCATTCCTGCGACAAAAAACACAAATGTAATTTTTACAATTTCACTCGGCTGAATGGAAATTCCGCCAATCGACAGTGAAATTTTTGCTCCATAGCTTGTCGATCCCAAAACCGCAACCACAAGCAGCGCAAGTATTCCAAATGCTGCAAATACCCAGTACAGTTTCCGGACAAAACCAACTTTCTGAATACATACCGGAACAATCAGTGAAATAATGACGGAAATCATTGCTATAAAAAACTGCTTCTGTGCGCTCTCAAACGAAAGCCTCGTCAGCATAATGAACCCAATCGCAAGCAGCATACATAAATTATTTGTCAGTAACCGGGATGAATCGCTGTAAAACAACTGATAACACGTCTGTATCACTGCAAGCAAAACCGCCTGCGCCGCATAAAACACAAGTATGCTGACGTCTTTTGTTGTTAAAAAAATAACAAGAAAAGCATCCAGATGAACGAGAAATACAGCCGCACATTGTCTGCTTAAAATATGTTCCCTCTGTTTTGGTTTGATTTTCTGCCGGAATGCCGCAAAGCATTCATACGTATAAAATGCAAACATAAAAATCATGAAATACTTTGATATTTCTATGATAAGATTCGTCATGTACTTATTCTACTCCTCTTTTATAATGACCATTCGTGTAATCTTTTGCATATACATCCGAAAGATTTTTTCCCTCTGAAAAGACATGCTCATACACGTCAAAAATTTCTGCCGCTTCTTTTTGGGACTCTGTCGTAAATGAAAGTCTAAACGACGAAAAGCCTGCCTGCAGCAGTTCTTTTTTGTAACCAAAAAGCATTAACGGCGTTGTATTATAAATAGTATTATAACACTCTGCACAATTATTTTTTACCGGAAAATACTTTCCATATCTGTCTTTTAAATAAGTAATCTGCGGATTTTTGTCACATCTGCCTGTGTTCGCGTGGACACACTGCGCAGAAGTCATAAGCGGCAGATATCCGTAAATTACGATTTCACTGTTTCCGTTATAACGCTTTGACAGCTCCCTGCGGTTTAATTCAAACGGTGCCGTCATACGGAGTGGTTTTATGCTTTCCAATTCCAAAATGGAACGGTTGTTATAAGTATAAAAATTCGCATCTAAAATTACTGCAAGGTCTTTTAGAAATTCTTTTGCAAAATAAAATGCATCATGGCTTTTCACAACAATACCGTCAACCTCGCACTGCCGCAGTGCTTCTAAATTATTTTTGTAAAATTCAGATGTATTTTTCCGAAAGACAGCCGGCAGAATATAGTATGCACGTTTTTCTGCCCGATGAATTGCCTGTACATCTTCTCTTAAGTCTGAAAACAGTGTTTTCCGTGGATAGCAGACCGCGTCAAGATAAACATCGTTTACCGCTTCTTTATTTAAAATAACAGGCAGCAGGCTTCTGTTTTCTGTTGCCACCGACAGATTGATATTTGTGTCTCTGGAAACATTTTTTTCTGGAAAACTTAAGTATTCTTCTGTTTTGGACGCTTCCTCTCTCATGTACTTTTCTAACAGTTCGTTTTGCAGTCCTTCGAGCGCATCTCTGCGAAGCTGGTTTAACGATTTCATTGGAAGGAATATTGCTCCTTCCATTAAAATATCCAGTTTTTCAAAAGTAAATGGCGTGTTCCCTGTTTTTTCCATATTTTCCCTTACTTTCTCTATGGAAAGTGGCTGCTTTAATGCCTCCTGGACAACATCGCCTGTTGCCATGAACTTTGTTCCACCAGAAGTTACTTCCAGTTTAGCAGGTAAACTTTGCGATAATATTAAGTTTCCATTGATTTTTTCTTTCTTTTCCTGATTGCAGAAATCTGCTCTGACCTTCTCCTGTAATGCTTCATTTCCTCTGGCATGATTTGGCTTTTTAAAAGTAATCATATCTTTTCCGTTATGTTTTTCATAATATCCGCCTGTAAAGCCACTCCGGTTGCCGAAATCATTTAATTTTTGCAAATCTTCCTTTGAAACCTTAAAATCTTTTTTCCCCTGCTCTAAATACAAATCCATGTACTTGCGGTAAACAGAGACAACCCCTGCGGCATATTCTGCCTGCTTCATTCTTCCTTCGATTTTAAACGAATAAATTCCACTTTCTGCAAGCTTTGGAATATATTGAATGGTACATAAATCCTTTGGACTAAGCACATACGGCTCTGTTTTTATTCTCTTATACTCTCCGTCAAAAACTTCATATGGAAGGCGGCATGGCTGCGCACAGCGTCCACGGTTACCGCTTCGTCCACCTAACATGCTGCTTAGAAGACACTGTCCGGAAAAGCAGTAACAAAGCGCACCATGGATAAAGCTTTCGATTTCAATCTCCACATGGTCGGAAATATCTTTGATTTCCGCAAAAGACATTTCCCTGGCTGTCACAACCCTGCTCGCCCCCATATCCTTCATCATCTGTGCCCCATAACGGTTACAGACTGTCATCTGGGTGCTCGTATGTATATCAAGTCCCGGAAAACTGTCACGGATAAAGCGGAATACTCCCAAATCCTGCACAATAACCGCATCTAAGCCCTCTTTATAATACGGCAGCAGATAAGGATATAGCTCTTTTTCCAATTCTTCCTCTTTCATTAAAGTATTCACAGTCAGGTAGAGCTGTTTTCCATGAATATGTGCATCATCAATTGCATGAAGTAATTCCGTTTCCGAAAAATTATTTGCATACGCCCTGGCACCGAACTGATTTCCGCCAACATAAACGGCATCTGCACCTGCATTGATAACTGCTTTAAAAATATCATAAGAACCGGCCGGAGCCAGCAATTCTAATTTCTGTTCGTTCATTTTCTTCTCCTGTAAGCAATACGGATTTTCTTTTACAAGGTAAAAAAGGGGACGATTGTACCTCGCCCCCGCTATTTACTCTTCTATATTATCTTTCGAAGGAACCTCGCCTAATAAAACATCCTCTAAATCTTTCTCCAAACGTTCTTTATTCAATAACAGTTCCCTGTTCTTTGCCTCTAATTCCCTGATTGTCTTTTCGTCACTTTCCGCCTTAATCTGGTTGGAAATTAAATCATGCTTTAAATTATAAATCTCCCGGTCTTTTGCTTCGATGTCCTGCTCTAACTTCTCAGCCTGTGCTTTCGCCTTGAAATAGTCATCTGCAATATTCAAGTGGACTAAGGTTGCCTTCATATCCGCCGGAAATCTTCTGCACTCCTCCATGGAATTAAATTCATTTATCTTATTATTGATATAGGCAGCGACCTTCTGCAAATAGTCCTCGCCCTCATATCCGCTTAAGGTGTACACCTTTCCACCTATGATTACTTCCGCGCTGGTCTTCTCAGACATAACCTCTTCCTCCAAACACATGTACAAGCTATAGTATATGTTATCATTATAACGTCAAGATATGGCAAAAGCAACTATAACTTGAACTATTTTTCGATACCAAAATGTTTGTAAGCAAGCTCTGTCACCATTCTTCCCTTTGGCGTTCTTATGATAAATCCATTCTGGACAAGGAACGGTTCATAAACATCTTCAATCGTACCGGAGTCTTCTCCGATAGAAGCTGCAAGCGTATCTAATCCTACCGGTCCGCCCTGGAACTTTTCAATCATGGTCATAAGAACATTTCTGTCATTTTGATCCAGACCGAATTTATCGACCTCCAAAAGGTCTAGTGCAAAGGCAGCAACCTCTTTTGTGATTTTTCCGTCATATTTTACTTCTGCAAAATCTCTTACACGCTTTAACAGACGGTTGGCAAGACGCGGCGTTCCCCTGGAACGTCTGGCAAGCTCATAAGCACCTTCCTCGTCAATCCCGACACCAAGCTTCGCTGCCGAGTGCGTAATGATTGTCTTTAACTCATCCACCGTATAAAATTCCAGATGATGAATGACACCAAAACGGTCACGGAGCGGTGCCGACAGCAATCCTGCCCTTGTCGTTGCACCTACGAGTGTAAATTTTGGTAAATCCAGACGGATGGAACGCGCGGTTGCGCCTTTTCCAATCATAATATCAATAACATAATCCTCCATTGCCGGATAAAGCACTTCCTCCACCTGACGGTTTAACCGATGAATTTCGTCTACAAAAAGGATATCCCCTTCCTGCAAATTACTAAGTATTGCCGCCATCTCTCCCGGTTTTCCGATTGCCGGACCGGAAGTGATTTTTATGTGGGTTCCCATCTCGTTTGCAATAATTCCGGCAAGTGTGGTCTTACCAAGTCCCGGAGGTCCGAAAAAAAGCACATGGTCTAACGACTCTCCACGCTGTTTTGCAGCTTCGATATAAACCTTTAAATTTTTTTTCGCCTTCTGCTGTCCGATATAATCATCTAACGTCTGCGGTCTTAAATTTTTTTCTATTTTAATGTCCTCATCCTGGACCTCTGTTGAAATTACTCTCTTTTCCATGGATGCCTCACAAGCACCTTTCTGTAACATAGTTTCTGTTTATAAGTGTGCTTCTCTGTTTACAGAAAAGCCATATTTTTTAAAGCAGCCTTCAAAATATCTTCTACATCCGTCTCATCCGTAATCTCGATACCATTTAATGCTTTTAATGCTTCGGAAGAAGAATAACCCAATGCTACTAATGCCGCCACAGCTTCGTTCTTTGCACCTTTTGCTTTATTCTCTGCAGGTGTCTGATTTTTCGAAAGCTTCTGCTCAAAAGCATCCTCTAAGCTTAATTTATCTTTTAATTCCAAAATAAGACGTTTCGCTGTCTTTGCACCGACACCTGGTGCCTTTGAAATTGCCTTCGCATCATCCCCTAAGACAGCAAACCGCAAATCATCGGTTGTCATCACCGATAAAATGGCAAGTGCGCCTTTTGGTCCGATGCCGCTGACACCAAGCAGCAGCTTAAACACCATAAGGTCATCTTTTGTCAGAAATCCGAATAAAATCATCGCATCTTCCCTTACATGAAGATACGTATATACTTTTATCTCTTCCCCGGCAGAAGGCAGATACTGAAATGTCTGTCCGGTCGTATAAATGTGATAACCGATGCCGCCGGCTTCCACAACAAGGTAATCTTCCCCTGTCTCCTCAAGTGTTCCCTTAATATATGAATACATAATCTCTTAATCCCTACTCGGCACGTCTGCCAATATAATAAAATCCTTTACATTCCTCTAACACAACATTCTGGATAGTTCCAATCATATCTGCTGTACCCGGGAAATGAACAGTAGAATTATTCGTAAGCTTACCGGTCACAAGATGTGCGTCCTGTCCGTTTACCTCCTCCACGAGAACCGGAAGTGTCTGTCCGGTTAATTTTCCTGCTTTTTCCGCAGAAATCTTCTGTACTTCATTTAAAAGACGGTCAAAACGTTCTTTTATCACATCTTCCGGCACCTGGTCTTCCATGGCAGCCGCAGGCGTTCCGGTTCTCTTTGAATAAATAAACGTAAAGGCACTGTCATAACGTACTTTGCGCACTACGTCCATTGTCTCTTCAAAATCTTCTTCGGTTTCACCGGGGAAGCCTACGATAATATCCGTTGTAAGTGCAATATCCGGCACTGCCGCTCTTATTTTCTCCACTAACTCCAGATAATGCTCTTTGTCATAATGACGGTTCATAATCTTTAAAATACGGCTGCTTCCGGACTGGAGCGGCAAATGCAGATGATTACAGATTTTCTTTGAATTTTTCATCACCTCGATTAATTCATCGGATAAGTCCTTCGGGTGGGAGGTCATGAAACGAATACGCTCTAAACCTTCAATTTTTTCAATTTCCTGTAATAACTGTGCAAAGGACATTGGATGCTCTAAATTTTTGCCGTAAGAGTTCACGTTCTGACCAAGAAGCATAACCTCCACAACACCATCTGCTACCAAATGCTCGATTTCACGTACAATCTCTTTCGGCTCACGGCTTCTTTCCCGTCCACGCACATAAGGAACGATACAATAACTGCAGAAGTTATTACAGCCAAACATAATATTTACACCGGATTTAAACGAATATTTACGCTCAACCGGTAAATCCTCTACGATTTTATCGGTATCTTTCCAGATGTCAATTGTCATCGAGTTAGACTCTAACGCAGTTACAATTAACTCCGCAAATTTATAAATATTATGTGTACCAAAAATTAAATCCACAAATCGGTAGCTGGACCGGATTTTTTCTACAACTGTAGGTTCCTGCATCATGCATCCGCATAAACCAATCATCATATATGGATTTTTCTTTTTAAATCCGTTCAGATAACCAAGTCTTCCATATACCTTATTATTCGCATTCTCACGGACGGTACAGGTGTTATAAATAACGAAATCTGCTTTCTCATCCGGTGCTTCCACATAGCCGATTTTTTCTAAAATACCGACTAATTTTTCGGAATCCCTCGCATTCATCTGGCACCCGAATGTCGTAACACAGAACGTAAGCGGAGCACCCTTCTGCTCTGCAAGTTCGGCTACATATTTCTTTGCAATGTCCATAAAATAATACTGTCTTTCCGGCTCGCTGGAAGGAATCTGTTTTTTATCGATAATTGTGATATTTTTCTTTTCTTTCATTCTATTTTCCTATCTGTTTTCCCTTATTGCTGCAATATGTTGCAAACATCTGTTCTTATTTTCATACTGCAAGATATTATTCTATCATTTATTTCCGAATCTGTCCATTCCCATAAATAATATATTTTGTACTCGTCAATGCAAGCAGCCCCATTGGACCTCTGGCATGCAGCTTTTGTGTGGAAATTCCAATCTCTGCACCAAAACCAAATTCAAAGCCGTCGGTAAAACGCGTGGAAGCGTTGACATAGACACAGGCTGCATCAATTTCATTTAAAAATTTTTCTGCATTTGTATAATCATTTGTAACAATGGTTTCGGAATGTCCGGTGTTATAGTGGTTAATATGCGCAATTGCCTCATCAACAGAAGATACTGTTTTTGCCGAAATTTTATAATCGAGATATTCTTTTCCCCAGTCTTCCTCTGTGGCAGGTGTTAACAGTTCTCTTTTTATCCGGGATTTTTCAGCAATCTGCATCACTTTTTCATCTGCATGTACTTCCACATTTTTTTCTGAAAGACGCTTCATCAGCTTTGGCAGGAATGCTTCTGCAATTTTTTCATGGATTACAAGCGACTCACAGGCATTGCACACACTAATTCGCTGCGTTTTCGCATTTAAAATAATATCAATCGCCATATCAAAATCGGCTGTCTCATCCACAAAAACATGACAGTTCCCGGTTCCGGTTTCAATGACCGGAATAGTCGCGTTATTTACAACCGCCTTAATCAATCCTGCCCCGCCCCGGGGAATGAGCACATCTACATATTCATTCATTTTCATGAAGGCTTCTGCTGTCTCCCTGTTGGTATCCTCAATGAGGGAAATCGCATCTTCCGGCAGATTTTCTTCCTTTAATGCCCGGCGGATCACATCTACAATCGCAATATTCGAATGTATGGCATCACTTCCACCCTTTAAAATCACGACATTTCCTGTTTTAAAGCAAAGTGCAAACGCATCTGCTGTTACATTCGGTCTTGCCTCATAAATAATTCCGACAACACCAAGTGGAACTCTTTTCTGTCCAATCATAAGACCGTTCGGTCTTTTTTTCATCCCTGTTACTTCTCCGATTGGATCCTCAAGCCCTGCCACCTGACGGAGTCCCTCTGCCATCTGCGCAATGCGTTCCTTTGTCAGAAGCAGCCGGTCAAGCATTCCCTGTGGCATATTGTTTTTCTTTCCATTTTCGATATCTGTTTTATTTGCCTCTATTATGAAATCCTGTTCTCTGATTAAATAGTCCGCTGTAGTAAGAAGTGCATGATTTTTCGTGTTTGTATCAAGAATTCCTACTTTTGTGACAATTGCTTTTGCATTTTTACAAATCTCCAATAATTCCATAATGACTGTCCTTTCCGGTAATTTCAATTACCTGTGACTCCGTATAAATACGCTCCATTTTCACATCATATACATCGGTAAAAAGTGTCTGTTCCAGTTGGTTTTCGTAACAGATACCATATTTTTTCAACTTCGGGTATCTCGCAAAGAAACGGTCATAATAACCTTTTCCATATCCATAACGGCTGCCGTCCCGCCCGAACACTACACCGGGTGTTAAAACTATCTGTTCACACGGAACCGCTTTTTTACATTCTTCCTTCGGTTCCATCACATGAAATGCTCCCTCTGCAAGCTGCCCGAAAGATTTTATATAGTAAAAATCCATGCAAAAATCAGAAGCAGTCCTTGGAAGTGCAAGCTTTTTTCCGTCATGGACTGCCTGCATCATAAGAGTTTTACAGTCCACTTCCGTTCCAAGAGGATAATACAGAAAAATTTCTTCTGCACCTTTATACCAGTCGGAGTCCAGCAGCTTTTTTACAATAGCGCAGCTTTTTTGCTGTACTTCCTCTGTCGTCATGGTATTCCGCAGCAAAAGATGCTCTTTACGATAATTTTTTTGGTTTGTTTCCATATTTTTCACCAAGGTTCTCGATGGTGCCGTCTTCGTTCTGAATGTCGATATTGTTAAGCTGGGCTGTCAGATTTTTCTTTACATCTGCAACAAACTCTTTTCTTAAAAGAGCCTGTTCACTTTTTTCCGCCTCTGTCAAACCCTCTGCTTTTGATTTTCTGTATAATTCATTAATTCTGTCAATTTTTGATTGTTCCATTATCCTATTGTCTCCATTATAAAATCTGCTATATGAAAGCTATCGCTTTTTGCTGCCCTGAAAATTGTTCCCGTAAAATCATCATCAATAATGTGATGAAGCACACAGACATCTGCTCCATTTGCAATTACCATATCTGCGCCGGACAATGTTGCGATTTTTGCAGCCGTAAGTTTTGTTGCCATGCCGCCGGTTCCAACATCGCTTCCCGTGGAACCCTTTGCCATTCCCAAAAGCTCTGTATCTATTTTATCTACCACTTTAATCAATTCTGCTTTCGGATTTTTGTGCGGATCATCGGTAAATAATCCGTCGATATCCGACAGTAAAATGAGAAGGTCTGCACCGACAAGAGAAGCCACGATCGCTGAAAGCGTATCATTATCACCAAACTGCATCTCATACGTAGAAACGGTATCGTTTTCATTTACAACCGGAATTACACCTAAACGAAACAGTTCTTCAAATGTATTCTGTGCATTCTCCCGCGACACCGGATTTACCATTGTATTTTTTGTCATTAATATCTGTCCGGCAATCTGATTATATTCCGCAAACATTCTCTGATAAGTCATCATC
The DNA here is from genome assembly GCA_934307185.1 of uncultured Roseburia sp. Lineage (GTDB taxonomy): Bacteria > Bacillota > Clostridia > Lachnospirales > Lachnospiraceae > Roseburia. The sequence continues at coordinate 627 of CAKRCJ010000057.1, read as the reverse complement.
AGCCTTGCCTGCCCGACTGCCGCACATGCCTGCTTCGTGGAAATATCCTTCGGTCTTTCATTTAATCCAATCGTCTGTCTTCCAACGGCAATTGCACCGGAGCTTACCAGACACACATCCATGCCACGGTTTCGCATATCACATAGTTCACGCACCAGATGCTCTACCTTTGTGAAATTCAGGTTCCCAGTTTCTCCATGATTTAAGGAGGAAGAACCAATCTTTACAACTACACGTTTTTTCTTTGTAAAATCAAATTCCTTTTCGCCCATATTACTCCTCGTTATGTATCTTTTCTGACAACAAATTTTTTCACTAAGTATAACTTTATCATATATTAATTCAAATATCAAAAAACTTTTTATTTTGTATTGACATTTTCTGTATGGAATTAGACGTATTGAAAAGTAATACAGGAGTAACCATCCGGTTACTCCTGTATATTTTTAGATTTACTGATTTTTTAGAATTTTATCTGTCTCTTAAAGAATAATCTTCTTCGGACATTTTTCAGCACAAAGACCACACTTTGTACATTTCTCCTGGTCGATGTATGCAACATTGTCTATAACATGTACTGCATCGGACGGACAGTTCTTCTCACATAAGTGACAGCCGATACATCCG
>CAKRCJ010000056.1 GCA_934307185.1 uncultured Roseburia sp. | reverse complement strand
GGTCAGTACAACCAGCTGGTTGCAAGACGTGTCAGAGAATGTAACGTTTACTGTGAAATCTATTCCTATCGAACAGACATCGAGCAGATCAAAGCCATGAATCCAAAGGGAATCATTTTGACCGGAGGACCAAACAGCTGCTACGAGCCGGATTCACCAACCTATACCAAAGAATTATTTGAACTTGGCATTCCGGTTTTGGGACTTTGCTATGGTGCACAGTTAATGATGCACGTGTTAGGAGGCAAAGTTGAGAAGGCACCGGTGCGTGAGTATGGTAAAACAGAAGTAATGGTGGATACAACTTCTCCATTATTTGGAAATGTTGCACCGACGACCATCTGCTGGATGAGCCACTTTGATTATATTTCAAAACCAGCACCAGGTTTTAACATTGTTGCACACACGGCAGACTGCCCGGTTGCAGCAGCAGAAAACAGAGAGAAAAATTTATATGCGATCCAGTTCCACCCGGAAGTACTGCACACCGAAGAGGGAAGCAAAATGCTCCACAACTTCGTAAGAGGTGTGTGTGGATGCGCCGGAACATGGAGAATGGATTCTTTCGTTGAGAGTACGATTAAGGATATCCGAGAAAAAGTCGGTGATGGAAAAGTACTTCTTGCATTATCCGGCGGTGTAGATTCCTCCGTTGCAGCAGGACTTTTATCCAGAGCCATTGGAAAGCAGCTCACCTGCGTATTCGTTGACCATGGTCTTCTCCGCAAAAATGAGGGAGATGAAGTCGAGAGCGTATTTGGACCAAACGGTCAGTTTGACTTAAACTTCATCCGTGTCAATGCACAGGAGAGATACTACAGCAAACTTGCAGGCGTTACAGAGCCTGAGCAGAAACGTAAGATCATCGGAGAGGAATTCATCCGTGTATTCGAAGAGGAAGCAAAGAAGATCGGAGCTGTTGATTTCCTTGCACAGGGAACCATCTATCCGGACGTAGTGGAAAGTGGACTTGGCGGTGAATCCGCAGTGATCAAATCCCACCACAACGTAGGTGGACTACCAGATTTCGTTGATTTCAAAGAGATCATCGAGCCACTCCGTAACTTATTCAAGGACGAAGTCCGCAAAGCAGGTCTTGAACTTGGCATTCCGGAGAATCTTGTTTTCCGTCAGCCATTCCCGGGTCCTGGACTTGGAATCCGTATCATCGGTGAAGTGAATGCAGACAAAGTCCGCATTGTACAGGATGCTGACTACATCTACCGCGATGAGGTGGACAAAGCAGTTGCCGCCTACAAAAAAGAGCATGGCCAAAACCCATCCTGGATGCCAAACCAGTACTTTGCAGCCCTTACCAATATGCGTTCCGTTGGTGTTATGGGTGATGAGAGAACTTACGACTACGCAGTTGCACTGCGTGCAGTCAATACGGTTGATTTCATGACAGCCGAGTCTGCCGAGATTCCGTTTGCAGTACTTCAGACGGTTATGAGCAGAATTATCAATGAGGTGCGTGGGGTGAATAGAGTATTCTATGATCTGACGAGTAAGCCACCGGGAACGATTGAGTTTGAATAACGGACTAATATCCCAAGGCAATCCCCTTTATCCTCAAAGGGCAAAAATCTTTAGCCTAGGGAATGAATAAAATAACGAGAAAATAAAGACCTTGTAGAGCGGGAAAACCGTTCTATGAGGTCTTTTTCTTTTACTTAAAACCATGGAGAAAGCCTTGAAAATAGAGGAATATCGAGAGATAAGAGAGAGTAAGCCAAGACCTTGAAGGAAGTCTTAAGATGCCTTGAAAGAGAAGATGGGTGGGGATAAAGGATTTTACCTTTTGAGGATAAAGAGGGTTGCCCGAATATAGGACTAAAATGCCGAAAGCCTGTATTTATGCGGGTTTCCGGCGTTTGTTTTATCAAATGGCTCTAATTTGGCTCTATTTGTGAGTGGAGTAATGTACAATTATTGCAGAGCAAATGCAGATAGCCATAGCTGAGAACAGCTGGACGGCACTTGACCAGAATGAATATGAGAGAAGATATGCTGATATTACCGAAAAGCACAATACTATCAAATCAGAATGGGACAGGATTTCAGAACAGATTGATAGAAAGCACAGAGGGAGTTGTTCAAGAGATTCCTTCGTGCATTGGAAAAGCAGGTTACTTTGATAGAAGAATTCGATGAGGGACTTTGGAGCAGTCTGATGTATAAAGTGGAGGTAAATGCCAAGGATGATATATGATTCATCTTCAAGAACAGGTTTGAAATAAAAACGAGATAAATTAAATCTTGATTTGACACATATTATAATAAAAAAATTTCGAAAATTTGATTATAAAAGATCAAATTCGTCAGTAACTATTGGGCTTGACGGGGGTGATCTTTTATATTGCGGAAATATGACATAAAATGAATATGCGAATTCACCGATATAAGGTATAATAGATGTGTTGGAACTATGAATAAACAAAGGATTGGATGTGGAAAAATGATTGTATACAATAAATTAGGTAATTACTTAAAATCAAAAAATATGAAATATATAGATTTGCAAAGGAAACTTGAATTAAGCCCTTCTATGACTGCAAAATTTACGAAAAACAGAACAATATCCACCGACACCCTCAACAAAGTATGCGAATATCTTCATGTTCAACCAGGGGAGATAATGGAGTGGATACCCGACGAAGAATATGATAAGCAGAATTCAGAAAAACAGGCAATTGAAGCGCAAATTGCTGAACTTCAAGCAAAATTAAAGAACTTAAAATAGGAAGACTAACTATTAAAAGTCAAGCCTTAAAATGATATTTTTTGAATAAAGTACAGAAATGTATTTTAGATATATTTGGAACTCAGTTAGAGTTCCTTGAACCTTGAAAACTGTATGACAAAAAGAGCATCGTGATAGGTGCTCAAAAAAGGAGTATTGAATTAGAAAGATTTAAGCTGCTTTTATGTATTGCTGCTTTGTTTTTTCAAGATGATAAATCACTCGAACCAATTTTTTTACAGCGTGTGATATGGCAACATTGTAATGTTTACCTTCCGCTCGTTTTTTAGCAAGATAGGCTGCAAATGTTGGATCCCAGTGGCAGACATATTTGGTGGCATTATACAAAGCGTATCGCAGGTATCTGGAGCCACGTTTTTCCATATGTGCGTAGGCACCATCCAGTTGTCCGGATTGATATGTTGATGGCGAAAAGCCGGCATAAGCTAAGATCTTATCAGGAGAATCAAAACGATTGAAATTACCGATCTCGGCAATAATCATAGCTCCCATGCGATAGTTGATTCCAGGAATGCTAAGAATTGGAGAGTTGATTTCATCCATGATGATTTTAATCTCATTTTCGATTTCATCAATCTCTGAATCAAGTTCCTGAATAAGTTTGATGGTGTGCTTCAATTCAAGAGATTTGGCTGGCATATTTGAGCCGATAGAAGCTCTTGCAGAATCTCTGAAAGTAATAGCAGTATCTTTACCATATCGACCTTTGGAAGATTCGGAAAGAAGATTTGTAAGTCTGGTAAGGTGTGCAGTAGCTACATGTTTAGCACTGGGAAATTCAGAAAGCAATGCATAAACAGATGCCATATGAAGTGTTGGTACAAGTTTTTCTAATTCAGGGAATAAGATACAGACCAGTCTTGAAACGGAAGTTTTTAGCTTGGCACGTTCTTTTACTTTATCAAAACGATAACGAGTTAATGACTTTAACTCTTCGTTGTGGTAAGATGTGTCTGAGTAGGACTTTAAGTTCACATCAGACATGAGCATGGAAGCAATCGTGCGGGCATCTACTTTATCCGTTTTCGTCTGTCTAAGGCTTAGACTTTTTCTGTACAGATTTGTATGTAACGGATTGATAACATAGGTGGGCAGACCTTTATCAATGAGATATCCAAGGAGATTGTAACTATAGTGTCCAGTGGCTTCCAGTCCTACTTTTACTTTTGTCACATCATCCATAACGGATTCAATCTTTTGATAAAGATCATTAAAACCATCTAAGTTGTTGAAGATGGTAAATGCTTTAAACAACACTTCGCTATCAGAGTTGGTGATAAAGCAATCATGCTTATCCTTTGCAACATCAATTCCTATGTAAATCATAATAAATCTCCTTTGAAATGTATTAATGCTGTTTTAGAACCACAGGGTGCTCCTTGCGATTGTAACCTCGTTCTAAATAAACCGTCATGCGGTATCTAACTGATTAACAAATGAACAAAGAGACTGTGGTTGGAGCCTTCCTAAAACCATCAAGTGGTAGGAGAAATAAAACCAATCCACAGCATCTTATATATCATAGTCGAACCTACAGAAGAGGTAAAGAATGGACTATGACCTAATAGTTGTAAAGACCTTAGAGAGGGTCTATAAAAACTACTACTATATAATACGAGGATTATTATATGGGATATAATAACAATTATGCAGGAATGCACATGATAAGATACAGTCGCTATGGACAATATGATGATTTGAAATATTATGATAAATTGGCTGAACAAGAGAGACAATGTAAAAAAGAAAATGCTAGGTCTGAAAATAGCAATAGTGAAGAGAGAAGAAATAAATTCAAAAAGAAATTAGTAGATTTAAATAATAAATATGGCGGTGGTTATGGAGTAGATGAATTGATTGATACGCAGCATTTTATATATTCAAATATAGTCATGTCTAATGTAATGATTATTGCTATGAAAAACAAAAAAGATATATATGAAATATTAGCAGAGTGTGAAAACACTATGAATAATGATTATCGAACTAATGCAGTTCCAAAAATCAGTTGGTCATATATACCGATTATGGATAAATTTATGATTTTTATGTCATTGCTTGCTGAAAAGCTAAATTGCAATATATGGGATTTCTTTGTTAATGAACCAACACAAAGAAAAGATTTTGTTTATAGTTTGATTAAGCAACTACAAGCGGGGTTATATTTATATCCTGATGATGGAGAAATCAATATGGATCAGAGTGCAGAATTTTTCTACAGTAATTTTGATCATATATATGGTATGTCTAGCGTGATACATCAGCCCTTGTATTGTGATATGGCATTAACTTTTTCAAAAGAAATTTATGAGGATGAAATTAATTATTCTGTTTCATTTGGGAATATGACAATAAACTCAAATACAAAGTTTGATTATATGTGTAAAGGTGCTTATCTCTGGGAAGAAGATAGCGGTGAATTAAAAGATTATATCGAAAAAATTATTAGTCAGCATTCTGAATGGAGAGAATGAATGTCAAAATAGGAGGGAAAACATATGGCATTTTTATTTTTTGTATTTATAGCAATCATTGGAGTGCTGTTTTATGGAGACTCTTCCTTATTAATTGCCATATTAAAATTCGTAGGAGGGGCAATACTTATATTTGGCATAATGGCAATAGTTGCATATTGTCCTTGGTTATTAATTGTTGTGATAGCAGTAGCATTATTTGTAGTATGGGCTTGTTCAAATAATAATTCGCAAGGCAATAATACAAATAACATCAATAGTTCTTTAAATAATACGAATACACAACCAGTTCAAAAAAATATTGAAGAAAAGCCTATCAATAACCCTAATCTTACTGGATTTAAAGCAGAACTTCAAGAAAACACTTTGACACCACAACAAGCTTCTGATGAACAGTGGGAAAAGGATAAGAGATGTATTGATTATGATGTAGATAGAGCTTATGAAAATATAAAATCAAATCTTCTTAGACAAGCTAGGAATGGTGATTATTCTGTATCTAACGGTCAAAGAAGAATGACATACACTTATGAATACACGCCTACATATAGTTTTTTTAAGCGTCAAGATATAAAAAATCCAACAGGGGAAATTTTTACAAGAAGCTATAATCCGCATGAAAGAGTTGTATATAGTATTACGGATACACGAAAATATAATTATCTTGTGAGAACATTAAAAGATAAGGCTAGACAAGATGGAATAGACATAGATGTATATTTTGTATTATGTGAACGAAATGATAAACGCAGAATCAGTTTGCCATATACGGATAGTGAAAACTTTTGTTATATTCGTTCTGCAAAAATGTATGTTGACTGTTCCATACAATACTGATTGTTGTGTGTTTGGTTTGTTGATTATTTGGTGTAATATGATCTTAAATATGATAAAAATATGGTGGTTAGAAAATGAATGTTAAATTAAGACATATTGAAGAGGCTGACAAAGACAGCTATATTGAATTGGAAAAAGAGACATGGGTAGAAGTTAATCTTCTCGAAGACGAGAATGAGGCAGACAAAGTATGGGTTAATACATTTACAATGAAAACAGAAATTACTTACACAATTTTGGGAAATAATGAAATTTGTGGATTCTGTTCTATAAAACATATAGATCAGGATGAGAAGGAAATTTCGATCGAGATTTTTAAATGCTTTCAACATCAGGGGGTCGGATACCAAGCGTTAAAAATTCTTTTGGAAATTTGTGAGAAAGAGTATCATATGAAATCTGTAAAAAGTAAGGTATATCCAGATAATTATCCTAGTATTTTATTAATGAGAAAGGTTGGAGCAATGCCTTATGGAATAGAAAGAAACGTAGCAGTGGAAGAGCAATTCGAAAAAGAATTCCAAGAGAATAATAGAGAACTGATTTCAGATAATCTATCCAAAGTGGCCAATATTTTTCGGGTTGATAAAGAAAAAATGTTATCTCAGATATTGTGCTTCAAAATTGATATTCCAATTAGAAAAATACAGTTTGATTTGTGTATTGATGGAGATGTTGATTATAAAAAAGAAATCGAGACAAAAGCCATGCGATTTATGTATCAAAAAATGATAAATTCCTTAAAAACAATACTAATATCTTGTGATGGTAGTAAAGAAAGTCTCAATGAAGAAATTCAAAAATTGATATCTCAGTATGAAAAAGTTTTGAAATAAGTGATACAGTATTTCTATTGGAAGAGTTCAAATTAGTGTTTGTTTACCTTTAATAGCTTCCAGTTTTGTTGAATTGACGAAATACAGAAAACTATATAAGAATAATCAACAGGCAGGTGGTCTTATAACGAGACTGCCTGCCATCTTTTTTATGCTTGCAAGTGCCATTCCTCAAGGGGTTCAAATGCCCCCCCTTTGAACACCCCTACAATGATTTGCAACAGAATAATGTTCAACTTGAAAAGCAACAGAATGAGCTTAAGAGCCATATAGAGCAGATGGTGCAGTCGGAGCAGTTATTGCAGCGTGATGTAAGGAAGTATGATGAAGCACCGGAATGGCAGTTGCCGGAACCTGGAGCATTTGCAAGTGCTAAGTCATTTCGGGATAAGGTGGTAATGCCATTTGTGAATAAACTTAAGACCTTGATAAAGAACCTGACAATCCAATGCGTAAGGCTAAAAGAGGAAGTATTACAGCTTCGGAAGGAAAAGAAGAGACTGTCAGATGATGTGGAGTTTTACAAGGGTAAGATTAAGGATATGAGTGATAGGACAGAGCTGTTGCAGGAAACGGCTGATGATCTGGAGCGTGTGAAGAGATATGCTGGTGCAGAGCAGATTGATACGATTATTGGTAAAGTGAAGGAACAGGAGCGTGTGGAACTGCAGGCTAGACGATATAAAAGGTCTTATGAGGCAAGATAATGGAAGGGATGGATTGATGTGCTGGAAAAGAGACGAGTTGTATTGACCATTCTTCCATCTTTTGTGGAAAAGTAATTCTTAATGTGTTATAATAAAAAATATTTAATAGTGGATTTTAGTTTTTAGAAATGTAAATAGGTAGTAATTAAAATGTTTTCATAGTTTATAACACATAGGAGGACATTGTGAAAATAAAATATATACATATTAAAAATTTTAAAAGTTTTGGAGAACAGATAATCAATTTAGAAAATTTGACCATTTTATTAGGAGCTAATGCTTCTGGAAAGTCAAATACAGTATCAATTATTAGATTTGTAAATAATATAATTTTATATGGATTAGATGATGCAATATCATTGCTTGGGGGAATAAATTATGCTATTAATGCGACAATTGGGAAAAATGAATCCATGTACTTAAAGTTTATTCTTGATTTGCATGATGAAGAATGGATTCGAATTGTGAATCAAAAGGAAGGAAAGGGATTATTGCTTGAAGAGATAGTTAGTGAGTTTGAAATTATCCCTTATAAGAGGGGGTTGGGATATAAGATAGGTGCAGAAAGACTCGAGATTAAATATACAACTTGTGGTATTGCAAATGAAAAAGAAAAAAAGGAATGTGAAAAAACAACTGGTAAGTATACTATTGTTTATGAAAAGAATGGTAATAAAGTGAAATCTCATATTGAAGATGAAACTTTGTATGATGAAGATGAACTGAAATATGGTATGGGAGCAGAATTTATTTCCGATATTATTAATGAAGAGGGAAAAGAGCGAAAAGAATTAATATTAAATAAGTTAGATTTCATGATGCCTCCAATGTTTAATGCAAATAATTTTATAAAAATATATGATTTTGATCCTAGATTAATGAAATCATCTAGCTCTATTACTTCAAAAAGAAGACTTGAAGAAGATGGATCTAATATTGCTAATATTTTACAATTGATTTTAAAAAGTAAATTGAAAAAGAAAAAATTGTTGAACCTTCTTTGTGACAGCTTGCCTTTTATAGAACAGATAGATGTACAAAATAATGTCGATAAATCAGTAAGTTATAGGATAAAAGAAAAATATAACAATAAAACTTTTTATTCAAATTTTCTATCTGATGGAACAGTTAATATGCTTGCACTGATAATTGCATTATACTTTGAGGGTGAATCAGGAATTATTATTATTGAGGAACCAGAAAGAAATTTACATCCACAATTAATGAGTAAAATAGTAGAAATGGCAAAGGAAGTTTCAAAGGAAAAACAAATTATAATAACGACACATAATCCTGAATTAGTTAAATATTCAGACGTCAATGATATTTTATTTGCTAAAAGAACTATAGATGGATTTACCCAAATAAGTAGACCAAGTGATAACTTTATGGTGCAACAATTTATTGATTCAGATTTAGGGATAGATGATTTGTTTGTTAAGGGACTATTGGGAGAATGAAATGGAGTGCTTTTTTGTATTTGTAGAAGGACCAGATGATGAACGATTTATAACATCTGTTTTAGGTAATGATAAAATAAAAGTTATAAAATATGCTCGAGAAAAGAAAGAATATATAAATAGATATATAAAATCAATCAAAAGCATACCGAATTACGATTACATAGTCATTTGTGATATTGATCTTAAATCGCTAGTCGAAAAAAAGAATGCGATATTAGCACAGTTTCCAGATTGTGAAGTTGAAAAAATTATCGTTAGTATAGCTGAAATAGAAAGTTGGTACATAGCTGGAGTGGATGAAATAACTTCTAAGGCAATGAAGATAAAATATGTGTATTATACTGACTATATTACAAAAGAGAAATTTAATCAAATGATTCCGTCTAAAATAGATAGGATAAATATTATGATTGAAATATTAAAGAAATACAATTTAAATGAAGCTATTTTACGCAATAAGTCTTTAAAGTATTTTTGGGAGTATATATCACATATTGAGGAAATGACTGTTTTGTGATTGCAATAGGTTACAGTCAACTATTACAATCGTTAATATTATATTCGATAAATTGAAAAAATATGTATATCTCACGATATATATTATAATCATATTAGTAATAAATGTCTGGCTCCATTTTGGCTCTAAAAATTCTAGACGAGGTACACAAAGGTGAAAAATAAGATGAATATGAAGAATGAAATGAACAAATGTGTACCAAGAAACAACCAGATAAATCATTCTGCCCAAGAGTTTGAATAGTAAACAGAGCTTCATAAATGGCGTAAACAAGCCATTTATGGGGCTTTTTCTTTTATCGTGATACCTATATGATACCTGTTTTGATAGTACCACAGATATTAATGAGTACTAAACAGAAGTGTCATAGGTATTATCTATTATCACATTTCTTTTTACTTTTAAAAATTATCCCAATTATATGAAGCAACAAAAACTGGTGCAAATTAGTGAAAATGTCTGAGGTATTTGATTATATTCTTGAATGCCTGCAAAAGCTACTGCCGGAGTTCAAGATTGCGAATGCGGTCATACACTTTGATGAAGCTAGTCCGCATATGCATGTGGTAGGTGTTTCGGTATGGGAAGGAGCAAAGTGTGGATTATCTAAGAAAGTATCAAAAAGAAATGTATTTACACCACGAACATTATCTGTGATTCATTTGTCTGTGACTTGGAGAGGTTTCTGGAGAGTGTGGAGAAGATGGTTGGAAACGTTTATAAAAAAACAAAATAAAAACATCTGTTCGTGCAACAAAGTATTGACATTGACATACGAAGAAAGTATCATAAATTTATGAAGCAGGAGGAATAAATGAGATGAGAAAATCAATTTCAATCAGTATAAGAGTGAGCGAAGAAGAATTAGATAAGTTTAAGGAAGCAGCAAGATTAGAAGCATATTCATCATATAGTGAGTTTATAAGAAGAACGGCATTAATAGAAGCTGCCAGAATAATTAAGGAAAACAATGAAGGAGAGGATACCCATGAACATAATTAGTTTGTTTAGTGGATGTGGTGGATT
>CAKRCJ010000055.1 GCA_934307185.1 uncultured Roseburia sp. | reverse complement strand
GTATTCGATATACTCCTTACTCAGCACCGGCTCGCTGTCACACTTCACAATTCCCGTAGGAAATACTCTGTGGGCGGTTTTCACATTACCATAACCATTATCCACGCCCAAAATAATCGTTCCGTTCATATTGTATTCTCTAATCTCTCTCATACTAAAATCCTCCAAATTCTAATGATACTGGCGAACAATGTCACTTAACACGACCTCTTCCGCCATTTGTTTTGCCTGTTTCCGAAGCCTCCATATTTCCATTGTGGAAGCTGAATTTTGTGGCTTATGCTTCACCAGATACTGATTCACGATTCCCTCCAGCATCTCATAAGCCTCTTCATTTACCTCTAAAGCCTTGGTATTCAAGGTTCCCACACGAATATGATGACTGTACCTTTCTGCATGATTGAATTTCATATAATCTATCCACAACAGACCATATTTTCCAACCCACACATCTGATTCCTCCGAAACAGTAATATTCGGATAAAGCACACCATCCACCTCTGTATAAGTACCACCCATTGCTTCATAAGTTGATAATTCTCTGCTCATTGCCACTACCTCCATTCATTTATCTTGCTCTACCCCGACTGCTGCCAAGGCTCTTCTGCTTGCTGTACTCCTGCTTCTCATACCACTCCTTCAGAAGTTGTTCTATCAAGTCCGTCTTCTGCTTGGGTGTATAATCCTTTGGGAAATACTTCGCTAAAGAATCTGCACGAAGCTTTATCTGTTCCCTCTGATTTGGTTTTTCTTCCTCCAAAACCATACAAATCGCATCCATATTCAAGGTTCCGTGCTGGCTCATTACCTTCAAGCGACACGCCTGTGATAAGGATGGTGTACACTGTTCCAAATCCATAATGGCATGAAGCTCGTACTGCTCCTCTTCCTTTAGATAAGAAAGCTCCACAGCCACCGTAAAAGCAATCTTTCCTTCGTCCACCATATTCAGAATCTTAGGGATAAGATTGGTAAGGCGGATATACCTTGAAATCTGTGCACGACTTTCTCCCACCTGCTTTGCTAACTTTTCATTTGCATAATTAGGATTCATCTTTCCACCAGTGTTACTTACATTCCAACATCCATTCTCATCTGTACCACAGGTTATCTTTGCTAACTGCAAAGTAGGATTTTCATTCTCCAACTTTTTCTCAAGTTGAGAAGAAGTTAAATCCGTCCTCTTTCCCTGCTGTTTTATTGCCTCCAGCTTCATCTTATAAGCAAAAGCTTTCTCACTTGGCATGATATGTTCCCTCTGCAAATTGCTATCCACCATAGCAATCACAGCCTCATTATCATCCAGTTCCACAATCATTACAGGAACCTCTGAAAGCCCTGCCCATTTACAGGCTGCCTTCCTACGATGTCCGGCAATAATCTCATACCCATCTCCATACGGATTAGCACGGACAATTAATGGAATCAGTACTCCCTTATCCTCAATGCTCTTTGCCAGTTCAAACAGCGCAGTGTCTTCCACAACATGAAAGGGATGTTCCTTAAAGTCGTGTAAATCACTGATTTTGACGTTTCTCAACCTGACACCATGGTCGTCACCCCATGATGGATACATTTCCTTTGTTTCTTTCATTCTCGCATTCCTCCATTCTGAAATCTTAGATATGAAAGCTGACAAAAAAGAAAGACCGCCTGCTTTCACATCCAAAGATGTTGAAAACAAACGGTCTTGCGACTCTTTTAATATTTAGTTGTTGATGAAAATAATCTCCGAAATAACCTTAATTGTGAACTGTAGATTTTTGTGTCCACTCATACCAATTTCATAACTACTGAAACTTTAATCTCGTGAAAAATCTCTTTTTTACGCCCGATTTCGCCAGTATGATTAAATCTAAAAACCCGTGAAAAGTGCGTAAACTCAAGGATTTTTACATATCCACCCTTTGTAGACATGCCACGCTCTCCACATGTGTAGTATTTCCAAACTGATCCACAGCTCTTACGCGCCGAAGCTCATATCCCCCATCCGTTAACACCTTCAAATCCCTTGCAAGTGTCGCAGAGTCGCAGCTTACATACACAATCCGCTCCGGTTTCATTAAAAGCATAGTTTCCAGACACTTTTCATCACAGCCCTTACGCGGCGGGTCCACAACGATGACATCCGGGTGACACATATCCTCTGCAGATTTACTGTCTTTGTTTCCATTCACGTAAAACTCCGGTAAAACCTCCTCCGCCTTACCGACAAAAAACTCTGCATTGTCAATTCCGTTTAACCTTGCATTATTCTTTGCGTCCTCAATTGCCTGTGGCACGATTTCCACTCCGTAGACCTTTCCCGCTTTTTTTGCAAGGAAAAGGGAAATCGTTCCGATACCGCAATATAAATCCCAGACGGCTTCTTTTCCGGTAAGTCCGGCATATTCTAACGCAAGACTGTAAAGCTTCTCCGTCTGCTCCGGATTTACCTGATAAAATGACTGTGGGGAAATATGATACATTGTCGATTCCCCGGTCTTTGTAAAATCCTTGCAGTCTCTTAAATGAATGTAGTCTGTAATATAGGACTGTCCCCAGATTGTCTCTGTTTTTTCGCCTAAAATAACATTTGTCTTTTTCGTATTTATATTAATTGAAATGCTTGTCATGCCCTCTATTTTTTTCAGCTTTTCCAGAAGAACGTCCTGCTTTGGAAGCCTGTCCCCGTTAATAATAAGGCAGACCATAATTTCTTTCGTTGTAAAGCCATAACGGATGAGCACATGTCTTATGAGCCCTTTGCCATTTTCCTCATCATAAGGTTGTACATGACATTCTCTCATATAAGAAAGCACTGCTTCTAAAATTTCTTTGTTCTCCTCCACACCGAGCATGCAGTCCGTCACCGGAATAATGTTATGTGTCCTTGACGCATAAAAGCCGGCAACCGGATTGCCCTCTTTGTCCTTTCCGATTGGAAACTGCGCCTTATTGCGGTAACGGTACGGCTCCTCCATTCCAACTACAGGCTCCATGACAGTATTGATAAACTCCTCAGAAAATCCACCAAGACGGATTAAGTTATTGCGGACTTTATTTTCTTTGAACTCCAACTGTTTTTTATAATCCATCGCCTGTATCTGGCAGCCGCCACAGCGTCTGTGAAGCTCACATTTTGGCTCTGTACGGAACTCCGACGGCTTTACAATCTGCTCAACCCTTGCATAACCATAATTCTTCTTTAACTTGGTGATTTTTGCATCAATCTCATCTCCGATAATTGCATCTTTTACAAAAAAAGTCATGCCCTCATATTTTCCGATGCCTTCACCATCAATCCCCATATCCTCAATTTTTAATCTGATAATCTCATTTTTATTCATCGAATTTTCCTCTATCTACAAAAGGCAGCCTACTTTACTAAGCTGCCTTTCCTTTCTTTCCTATCATTACAAAACTCATGAAAAACGTAACTTGAATTTTGTCATTATTCATCGCTACTTTAATGTTGACCTGCGGATATTGCTGTCTAATAACCGGTTAAAGCCCTGCCATTCCACATTATTTTCCGGCACATTGTTAAATACTTCACGAATTGTTTCCATCTTCGCATCCACATTATCTGCAAAGCTAAGCGCTAGTGCCTCTGCAAGTGCCGGCTTTTTCGGGGAACCGTACTCCAATTCTCCGTGATGCGCTAAAATACAGTGCTTTAACTCATTTGCCATACGAACCGGAAATCCTTCAATCGTCCGGATACGTTCACCAACCATCTCAGCCCCAATCATAATATGTCCAAGAAGCTGTCCTTCATCGGTATAATCATTTTCCGGAAAAACAGATAGTTCTTCCAGTTTTCCGATATCATGAAAAATAGCTGCTGTAATAATGAGGTCACGGTTTAAAATCGGATAATAACCTGCAAAATAGTCGCAATGCTTTGTCACACTTAAAGTATGCTCCAAAAGTCCTCCGACAAATCCATGGTGAACCGTTTTTGCTGCGGAATGGAATTTAAACCGTTTTTCAAACTCCTTATCCTCTAAGAAAAAGCTGCTTAATAATTTTTTATAATATGGATTATTTACAGAACGGATAATTCCGCAGAGTTCCTCGTACATCTCGTCAATATTTTTCTCACTGACCGGAAGATAATCCTTCGGGTCATACTCTCCCTCGGAAACCTTTCTCACACGTTTGATGGAAAGCTGTAAATTTCCCTGGAAGCTTGTAATATCTCCCATAACCGCTATGTAATCAAGCGAATCAAAATCATCAATTCCCACAGAACCCGGATCCCAGATTTTTGCATCCAGAATTCCTGTTTTATCCTGTAAAATCACATTTTCGTAAGGTTTTCCCGCCTTTGTCAGCGCAGACTGCTTTGTTTTACAAAGATAAATTTCATTAATGCGTTCTCCTTCACGCAGGCTCTCAATATATTTCATAACTTCTTTTTTCCTCCAGCTACCTGTTATTTCTTTTTTATCTTAATGTATTACTGCAATATGTTCACACGGACATGACACTCAATCTCTGTGTATCCGTCATTTCCCTGCCTCTCAACTTTCACATCTGCCACATCATCCGGTGTAAGAGACAGCAGCTTTGTCTCGTATGCATCTACCGAAAGCACCGGGTCTCCGTCAATCTCTGTAATAATATCCCCACTCTGCAGCCCGGCCGCCATTGCCGGGGAATCCATTTTTACATCCTTTATATAGACTCCTTTTGGAATATCATATTCCTTGGCGATTATATTCGTAACAGTTGTTATTTCCAGACCAATATAAGGAATATCTTTATTATTTGACAGCATCTCTATCACCGGCTTTAATTCCGAAATGGAAATAGCCGTCAGCGTGTTCTGGTCACCCTCACTACTGTAGCCCTGCGTGACAATTCCGATTACCTCACCATTTAAGTTAATAAGCGCACCACTTCCGCTCTTGCTTCCAACTATATCCGTCGTAAAAATAGAATAATTTGCATCAACAGTAGAAATGGAATAGGAAGTCGACGTAATATTTCCAGTTAAAATAGAATAATTCGTACCAAGCGGGCTTCCCACTGCAAGTGCAAGCGTTCCCTGCTTTATCGCAAGCGAATTGCCCAGTACCGCAACTGAAATGGCGTTCATTGTCTCTGCATCCACCATATCCAACGGTACACTTAGCACTGTAATACCTGTATTTCCGTCATACTTTTTAATCGAAGCCTCCACCGAAGTATCATTCACAAATGTAATGTAAACAGACTGTGCATCCGCAATTACTTTCCGCTCGGTCAAAATTAAAAGCTCCTGTCCGTTATCCGCAATAATAATTCCGGAGCCCTGGCCTTTGCTCTCATATGCATTGTTAAACCAGTCTGTATTACTCTTTACACCCGTCACCGCAACAATGGACTTATTTGCTTCTTTTCCAATTGCATACATCTCATTCTGTAAGTTCTGGAAATCCTCTAACGTCAGTTGCTCGTACACAATCTGTGTCTCAGTTTCCGTCTCCTGCTCCGTATTTTCCGTCTGCGGTTCCTCCGTCTCTGTTTCTTCCTGTGGTTCATCCTTTGGAATTGTGATAGACGGATCTTCTTTCGGATTTAGCATTTCTTCCATCCGCGGTCTGCAAATTGTAAAAGTCATACAGGCAATAAATCCAAATACGACCGCCATTACAATAATAAATACGGCGTGAACAATGAGCCTTCTTTTATTAATGGGCTTGTTCTTTATTTTTTCACTGATAAATTCATAATTATCCTGTTTATTTTCCTGCATCATGTTCCTTTCCTGACAGTATAAACTGCCACCTCAAAATGCATTAAAATTTCATTTATCTGTCTTTTTTCCTGATACATGCAAAAATCGTACTAACGTTTATTATAAATTGAAACACATATGCTTGCAATACCTTATTTTTCGTCTATAATTATTGTAACTGGACAAATATGATTTTTATGGAGTAATTTTTTTAATATGAATGAAAAAGTTTTAAAAACGTTAGAATATAACAAAATACTTAATCAGCTATCAGGATATGCTTTCAGCCCGGAAGCAAAGAAACGCTGCCTGTCGCTCGTGCCAATCACGGATAAAGCTCAGATTGAACAGCTTCAGCTTCAGACAAAGGATGCCTTAAGCCGTCTGTTCCGCTGTGGTAACCTCTCTTTTTCCGGGGTGCACAGCGTAACTGACTCTTTAAAACGGTTAGACATTGGTGCCTCTTTAAGCGCTGCCGAGCTGCTTTCCATCTGCTCTC
Source organism: uncultured Roseburia sp. (assembly GCA_934307185.1). Taxonomy (GTDB): domain Bacteria; phylum Bacillota; class Clostridia; order Lachnospirales; family Lachnospiraceae; genus Roseburia. The sequence goes on along the minus strand of CAKRCJ010000055.1, from coordinate 4,591 downwards.
TTTTAGAGGCTGCAAAGCGTGTAAAGGCATTTTCCCGCTCGGAAAAAGAAGAAGTTCCGGATGACTCACTCACTGGTTTTTTTACAGAAATTGAGCCTCTGACACCTTTATATGATGAAATTAAACGCTGTATTCTTGCGGAGGATGAAATTGCAGACGATGCCAGCAGTACACTCCGCTCTATCCGCCGCTCCATGCGCGGCATGAACGATAAAATCCGTGCGCAGATGAACAATATGATTAATAACAGCACCACAAGAAGTTATCTTCAGGATGCGGTTATTACGATGCGTGACGGCAGATATTGTCTCCCGGTAAAAGCGGAAGCCAAATCACAAATTCCAGGAATGGTGCATGACCAGTCCTCCTCCGGCTCCACACTTTTTATCGAACCGATGGCAGTTGTAAATCTAAACAACGAATACAAGGAACTTTTGTTGAAAGAAAAAGAAGAGATTGAAAAAATTCTTGAAAATTTAAGCAGCCTGACCGCGAACTTCTCCGAACAGATTGCCGCAGACTATACCATCCTTGCAGAGCTTGACTTTATTTTTGCAAAGGCAGCCTATGCGCAGACCTACAACGGTGTTGCCCCGACTTTTAACAATGACGGATATCTTCATATCAAAAAGGGCCGCCATCCTCTTTTGGATAAGAAAAAAGTCGTTCCTATTGACGTTATGCTCGGCAAAGATTTTAAGCTTTTAATTGTAACAGGTCCAAACACCGGCGGTAAAACCGTATCTTTAAAAACGGTCGGTTTGCTGACACTGATGGGACAGTCCGGTCTGCATATTCCCGCTTCCGAGCGCTCTGAGCTTGGAATTTTTGAAGAGGTTTTTGCCGATATCGGTGACGAACAGAGCATTGAGCAGAGTTTAAGTACCTTCTCTTCCCATATGACCAATATTATCCGTATTTTAAAGAAGGTAAACGACCGCTCCCTTGTCTTATTTGATGAACTTTGTGCCGGAACTGACCCGACCGAAGGTGCGGCACTTGCAATTTCTATTTTATCCAAGCTTCACCTGTATGGTGCCCGCACAATGGCTACTACACATTACAGTGAATTAAAGGTTTTTGCTCTTTCCACACCGGGCGTTGAAAATGCCTGCTGTGAGTTTAACGTGGAGACTTTAAGCCCGACTTACCGGCTTTTAATTGGAATTCCGGGAAAAAGTAATGCCTTTGCCATTTCTGAAAAGCTGGGACTTAGCAAAGACCTTATTGAAGATGCGAAAACACGCATCAGCGAAAACGATGAAAACTTTGAGGACCTTTTATCCGACCTTGAAAAGAGCCGTGTCACAATTGAAAAAGAAGAGGCTGAGATTAACCGTTACAAGCAGGAAATTAAGTCTTTAAAAGAACGCTTAGAACAGAAGCAGGAAAAATTAGACGCCAGCCGCGATAAAATTTTAAGAGATGCAAACGAAGAGGCATACCGCATTTTAAAAGAAGCAAAAGATGTTGCCGACGAAACAATCCGTAATTTCAATAAATACGGAAAAGCAAATGCACCGATGAGTGAAATGGAAAAGGAGCGTACAAAACTTCGTGATAAGATGAATGCCAGCCAGCAGAAATTATCCGAGCAGAAAAAAAATGCCACGCAAAATCACAAAGTTCCGAAAAAACTTCAGATTGGGGACAGCGTGAAAGTCATCAGCATGAACTTAAAGGGAACCGTCCATACGCTTCCGAATGCGAAGGGAGACCTTTATGTGCAGATGGGAATTCTCCGCTCCTTAGTCAATATCAATGATTTGATTTTAATAGACGATGACTCTCCGATGATGAATGCTGCAAAAGCAAATAAAACCGGTGCCGGAAAAATCCGCATGAGCAAATCCGCTACTATTTCTCCGGAAATTAATCTTATCGGAAAGACAACAGACGAAGCGATTTCACTATTAGATAAATATTTAGACGATGCTTATCTTTCCCACCTTTCTTCGGTACGCATTGTCCATGGAAAAGGAACCGGTGCCCTAAGAAATGCCGTTCATACTTACTTAAAACGGCAGAAGCATGTAAAATCCTATCATTTAGGTGAATACGGCGAGGGTGATGCAGGGGTGACTATCGCAGAATTTAAGTAACTTATCATAGGTAATTGCAAAACAAGGAGGCTTTATGGCAGCAAAACAGAAAATTTTAATTGTTGATGATGATAATAATATTGCAGAATTAATTTCACTCTATCTTACCAAGGAGTGTTATGATACAAAGATTGTAAATGACGGAGAAGAAGCGTTAACCGCATTTGAGCAGTATAACCCGAATTTAATTCTTTTGGATTTAATGCTTCCGGGCATTGACGGATATCAGGTATGCCGTGAAATCCGCACCAAATCGAATGTACCGATTATTATGCTCTCTGCAAAAGGTGAAATTTTTGACAAAGTTCTTGGACTTGAGCTTGGCGCAGATGATTATATTATGAAGCCTTTTGACTCCAAAGAGCTTGTAGCGCGTGTAAAGGCTGTTTTAAGGCGCTATCAGCCGGTAAAGGCAGAAGAAGCTGCCCCTGATTTAAAATGCGTCAAATACGAAGATTTGGTTGTCAATCTGTCGAATTATTCCGTTATTTATCTCGGTCAGGCAGTCGATATGCCGCCAAAGGAATTGGAGCTTTTATACTTCCTTGCATCTTCTCCAAATCAGGTATTCACAAGGGAACAGTTATTAGACCATATCTGGGGTTATGAATACATCGGTGATACAAGAACTGTTGACGTTCATGTAAAACGTCTCCGTGAAAAAATAAAAGACCATGCAAACTGGAGTCTTGCTACTGTCTGGGGAATTGGATACAAATTTGAGGTCAGAGATTAATGAAACGAACACTTTATCCCAAGCTTTTAGGTGGTTATCTGCTTTTTGGACTCCTTGGTTTTATTATTATTGCAACCTTTACCTACCACCTTACGTTTGAACATTTGGAAAAAAAAGAAGCGCAGAACCTTTACCGCGAGTCAGCTCTGATTTCTTCGAATTATGCCCAGAATTATTTCAGCCATTCGATGACCTTAGAGGAAATAAACACACAGCTTTCTACATTAGACACTTATCTGAATGCAGATATCTGGATTGTTGACACGCATGGAAATATACTGATTAATACAGCATCCTTCGAGAATACGATTGAGTCCATTCCCGAATTTAATATGACAGATTTTGGAAGCAGCTATTATAAAGTAGGAACTTTTTACGATTGTTTTTCTGAAAATGTATTGAGTGTATTTTCCCCTATTACCGTAAATTATAAAGTACGCGGTTATGTAATTATACATAAGCCACAGTCTTATATTACAGCCTCAGCCAACAGTCTCTCCGGCATAGCGTATAAGACACTTATTCTTATTTTTGCCGCTGCCTTTGTTGTACTTGTTTTATTTACGTATGTTGTTTATATTCCAATCCGTAAGATTACTCACGCGGCAGACGAATATTCAAACGGTAACTTTGATGCAAAAATAGATGTACATTCGAATGATGAGATTGGTTATCTCGCTGCCTCTTTAAATTATATGGCAAATGAGCTTAACACATTAGAAGACGACCAGAAAAAGTTTATCTCAAATGTGTCCCACGATTTCCGCTCACCGCTTACTTCCATCAAAGGATATGTGGAAGCCATGCTAGATGGCACCATCCCAGCGGAAATGCAGGAAAAATATTTAAACATTATTTTATTTGAAACAGAGCGTTTAAATAAGCTTACAAAAAGTCTTTTGGAATTAAATAAATTTGGCTCTCATGGTGTAATGCTTGATATCAGTGATTTTGATATTAACCAGACAATTAAAACAACGGTTCTTACTTTTGAAGGCACATGCGCAAGCAGGCATATCCGTTTTAACCTGATTTTATCCGGCGAAGAACTATTTGTTTCTGCCGATTACAGTAAAATACAGCAGGTATTATACAATCTGATTGATAACGCCATTAAGTTCAGTCACCAGGACTCCGCCATTACAATTGAAACGACGGAAAAAAATGAAAAAGTATTTGTATCGGTAAAAGATACCGGAATAGGTATCCCAAAAGACAGCTTGAAAAAGATATGGGAACGTTTTTATAAGACAGACCTCTCCCGCGGAAAAGACAAACGCGGTACCGGACTTGGTCTTTCCATTGTAAAAGAAATCATACAGGCGCATGGCGAAAATATTAACTGTATCAGTACCGAGGGTGTCGGCACTGAATTTATCTTTACGCTGCCGCTTGCAAAATAAAATTTTAATCATTGCTTACCATAAAAAATCCATCACATTATTATATTCTTGTTTAAAGAGAATAACGAAAATCCCCTGAGTAAATTTCATACCCAGGGGATTTTTCTTATTCTGATAAACCGCTTTAAACGGTCTGATTACTGATTAAACTAACTCAAGTAATACTTCTAAAGCGCCATCACCTTTACGCTGTCCAATCTTAACGATTCTTGTGTAACCACCATTACGATCTGCATACTTAGGAGCGATCTCATCAAATAATTTAGCTGTAAGGTCAACTTCTTTTGTATTTTTCTTCTTTCCAGCAGCTGCTGTTGGAACTTCTGTTACAGTGTAAAGAACTTTAAGCA
>CAKRCJ010000054.1 GCA_934307185.1 uncultured Roseburia sp. | reverse complement strand
CGCAAACCTGATTGGAATAAAAAACGCAGGGATGGCATCAAAATTCCTCTGCCCAATGAAGATAAGACTCTAAGAAACGTGAAATCCAATGGTTTCACGTTTCTTGCTTTACGAGGCTTATCGTAATGTTCTGGGCAATGGAATTTTCGATGCCATCCCTGCATTTTTTATTCGTAACAGACTCCCAAAAAAAGTCTTTTCAAATCCATAACGCAACCTAACAATGTGGCAGCGTCATATATTTTTCATTAAACTCTGGTTTATCCCATAACCACTTTGACATGCACCTCTTTTTTACCAGCATCAACCGGAATAAGATTTCCATTAATTTCTTTTCCGTCAACCGTAACAGAAACCACTCCTTTTTCTACATGGTCTGGATTTTCGACTTCAATATAATAAGTTGTTCCGCGGAAATCACGTTTTGCAGAAAACCCGTCCATAAAGGAAGGAATACACGGGTCTATAATCAATCCGTCGTAATCCGGGCGGATACCAAGGATGTACTGTGACACATTTAAAAATGTCCAGGCAGCAGTACCGGTCAGCCAGCTATTCTTGGCTTCGCCAAAGTTAGGTGCATCTTTTCCGGCAATCATCTGGGAATAGACATACGGTTCTGTGCGATGAATTTCGCTGATGTCTTCAATGTATGCCGGACAGGTTCTTGTATATACCTGCCATGCACGGTTTCCACGTCCAATGACCGTTTCGGCAATGGAAATCCATGGGTTATTGTGACAGAAAATACCGGCGTTTTCTTTGTATCCTGGTGGATAAGAAGAAATTTCACCAAGTTCCACATGGTATCTGTGGTAAGGCGGTTGCAGTAAAACAATACCGTATTTTGTATCCAGATATTTTTCCACAGACTCCATTGCTTTTAAACAGTTGCCTTCTTTTAAGCCGATTTCTGCCATGACACAGAAGCCCTGTGGCTCGATAAAGATTTTACCGTCCTCACATTCTTTGGAACCGATTTTATTTTTGTAATGGTCATATGCACGTAAAAACCATTCGCCATCCCAGCCGGCATCTAAAACAGTTTTCTCCATGTCTGCAATGGCATCTTCGGCTATTTTTGCTTCTTCCTCCATGCCGCGGTGTTTACAGATTGCCACATAATCTTTTCCATAGCGGACAAACATTCCGGCAATGAAAACAGATTCTGCATTTGGTCCCTCGGAAGGTCCGAAGGTCTGGAAGGATTCTCCCGGTTCTGTGGAAAAGCAGTTTAAATTCAGGCAGTCATTCCAGTCAGCACGTCCGATTAAAGGAAGTCTGTGAGGACCACGGTGTTCCATTGTATAATGGAAAGAACGTCTTAAGTGCTCCATTAAATCAGTTGCCTTTGCGTCATCATTGTCATATGGGGTACGCTCATCCAAAATGGAGTAATCGCCGGTTTCTTTTATGTAGGCAGCCGTTCCTGCAATCAGCCAGAGCGGGTCGTCATTAAAGCCGCTTCCGATGTCAGAATTTCCTTTTTTGGTTAACGGCTGGTACTGATGATAAGCACTGCCATCCTCAAACTGTGTGGATGCAATATCTAAAATTCTCTGACGAGCGCGGTCTGGAATAAGATGGACAAAGCCCAAAAGGTCCTGGCAGGAATCACGGAAGCCCATTCCACGTCCGATGCCGGACTCATAATAGGAAGCAGAACGGCTCATGTTAAATGTAACCATACACTGATACTGGTTCCAGATATTTACCATGCGGTCTAATTTTTCTTCTTTGGAGGAAACAGTGAAATGACTGAGCAGCTTTTCCCAGTAGGCTTTTAAATCGGCAAGTGCTGCATCTGCTTTTTCCGTAGTATTAAATTTTTCCAGTAATTTGTCGGCAGGGGCGCGGTTAATGATGCCGTCTTCCGGTCTGCCAATCCATTTTTCTTCTACCGGATTTTCCACATAACCGAGAACAAAAACATAAGTTTTTGTTTCGCCTGGCGCAAGCGTAACATCTAACTGGTGGCAGCCAACCGGTGCCCAGCCGCTTGCAACGGAATTTTTACAGGCTCCGGATACAACAACTTCAGGGGCAGAGTTCTCACCGTAGGCACCAAGAAATGCATCACGGCTTGTATCAAAGCCGGCAATCGGAGCGTTGACGGCATACACTGCATAATGATTTCGTCTCTCACGGTATTCGGTTTTATGGTAAATAGCGGAACCATGAATTTCAACTTCTCCGGTGGAGTAATTGCGTTGGAAGTTTGTCATATCATCCATTGCATTCCAGAGACAGAATTCCACATAAGAGAATACAGAAAAATGTTTTTCTTCCGTACTGTTATTTGTCAGTGTCAGCTTGTTGATTTCACAGGTGCTTCCAATCGGAACAAAGTCGGTCAGCTCTGCCGACAGATTATTTTTGCTTCCTTTAAAAATGGAATAACCAATGCCGTGATGACATTCGTAGAAATCCAGTTCTGTCTTTGCCGGCATAAAGCCCGGGTTCCAGATGGTATTTCCTTCTTTAATATAGTAATAATGTCCATTGCTGTCTCCCGGCACATTGTTATAACGGTATCTGGTCAGGCGTAAAAGCTTTGCATCTTTATAGAAACTGTAACCGCCGCAGGTGTTTGAAACCAGTGAAAAAAAATCTTCACAGCCAAGGTAATTAATCCATGGCAAAGGTGTTTTTGGGGATGTGATAACATATTCTTTTGCTTTATCATCGAAAAATCCAAACTGCATATAGAATCCTCCTTGTTTTTCCTTCTTGTTTTTCCTTCTTGTTTTAATCGTTTACGAAAACGATTAAGTAAAAAATATCTTAAATAAATTATATAATGTAAAAATATAAAAATCAATCTGAAACATTGATAAAATAGGAAAAACAGCACATTGAACAAAAAATGAAATATAATATGGAAAAAAGCAACAAAAGCTTTTGAATAAGGAAATTAAGCTTTGAAATGCGAAAACGTATAAGTATAGCGTGTGTAAACGGTTAAAGAGAGGTTATAACCATAAAAAATGCACAAAAAATTAGAGAAAAAAATGTAAAATTAGCTGAAATGTCAAAAAACTATTGCAATCCGGTATAATAAGAGCTATATTAAAGATGCGAAAACGATTAAGTTAAACGCTTCGAAAGTTAAGACAAAAGAGTATTAACTGTTAAAGTATCTGGAGGAACGCAATGGTATCTTTAAAAACAATTGCCGAGAAATGCGGAGTATCAACAGCTACCGTCAGCAAGGCACTAAATGACCAGAAAGATATCAGTGAAGAGACAAAGAGGCGGATTAGAACTCTTGCAGAAGAATTAGGATATTTTCCAAATGCCGCCGCAAGAGCATTAAAGACCAATCATTCCCACAACTTGGGAGTACTGTTTGAAGAGGAAGCGGGAAGTGGTTTACAGCATGAATATTTTTCGGGAGTGTTAAATGGTCTTAAGGTTCAGGCAGAGAAGCAGGGATATGATATTACATTTATTAATACTTGTTTTGAAAACAGGAAGATGTCTTATTATGAACATTGTAAGTACCGTAATTTTGAAGGTGTTGCAATTGTCTGTGCAGATTTTAATGAACCCGGAGTCATGGAGCTGATGAATAGTGAAATACCAGTCGTCACCATTGATTATGTACATCATAATTGTACGGCGGTCAGTTCAAATAATATTCAGGGCATGAAGGAGCTGGTGAGATATATTTATTCACAGGGACACAGAAGGATTGCTTATATTCATGGACAGGATAATGGTTCTACTGTAACAAAGGACAGATTAGCAAGCTTTTACCGGACGATGGATGAGCTTGGACTTGAGGTTCCTGACGAATATATCCGTACCGCAGATTATCTTGAGACAAAGGAATCTGCGAAGCAGACAAAGGAGCTGCTTAATATGGAAGAGCCGCCAACCTGTATTATTTATCCGGATGACACAGCATTGATTGGAGGAAGGAATGTCATCATAGAGATGGGACTTCGTATTCCAAAAGATATTTCAGTAGCCGGTTATGACGGAACGAGAATGTCACAGCTTTTACATCCGAAGCTTACAACGATAAGACAGGACACAGAGGAAATTGGCAGGGAGGCCGCCAAGAGACTTATCGGCTCAATTGAAAAACCAAAAACAACTCTCATTGAGAGAGTCGTTATAGAAGGAATTTTGATACCGGGACAATCGGTAGGAAAGATTTCGAAGCAAAATTAACAAGTTATTAAGGCTTATGCCTAAAATTAAGGAGGAGGGTTTTCTATGAAAAAGAAACTCATTAGCGCATTATTATGTGCATCCATGGTAGCAACTATGGTAGCAGGATGTGGTTCATCATCAGACACTTCAACAACAGACAACGCAGCAGATAATTCATCTGCAAGTGCAAATGAAGCGGCTACACCTTCAACAGAATCTGGAACTGATGCAGCGGTGACAGACACAGCAGGGGATGAAGGAAAAGTCCTTAATATTTATTGCTGGAATGAAGAGTTTAAGAGTCGTCTTACAGACCATTATCCAGGATATGAAGAGGTGGATGCCACAACAGGTAAGATTGGGGACGTTACCGTAAAATGGAACATCACACCAAATGATGACAATGCATATCAGAACAATCTGGATGCAACTTTATTAAAACAGGAGTCTGCAGCAGCAGATGATAAGATTGATTTATTCTTAGTAGAAGCAGACTACGCATTGAAATATGTTGATACTGATTATACGATGCCAATTTCAGATTTAGGTATTACAGATGCAGACCTTGCAAACCAGTATCAGTATACGAAGGATATTGTTACTGACTCAAACGGTGTATTAAAAGGCGTTTCATGGCAGGGCTGCCCTGGCGTATTATTCTACAACCGTGATGCAGCAAAAGAGGTTCTTGGAACAGATGACCCGGCAGAGGTCCAGAAGTATGTTTCTGACTGGGATACCTTCAATAAGACTGCTGAGACGATGAAAGAAGCAGGTTATAAGATGACATCTTCTGTAAACGATACATATCGTGTATATTCCAATAATGTAACTTCCAAATGGGTAAAAGATGGCAAGATTAACATTGATGATAACATTATGAAATGGGTATCTGACTCAAAAGAGCTTTATGATGCAGGCGAGACAGAGGCATATGAGCTCTGGAGCGATGACTGGAAGAAAGGCTTTTATCCGGAAGGAAAAGTATTCTGCTACTTTGGACCTGCATGGTTCGTTAACTTCTCTATGGCAGCAGATACCGAAGGATCTATTGGTTACAATGGTGGCTGGGGCGCAACCGAAGGACCTCAGGGCTTCTATTGGGGCGGTACATGGATTTGCGGAGCAACAGGTACAGATAACCCAAGTCTTGTAAAAGATATTATCTTAAAGATGACAACAGACGAAACAATCATGAAAGATATCGTAGTAAAAGATGATGATTTCGTTAACAACAAACCGGCAATGGAAGCAATGGCAGCAGATACAAGCTACCAGAGTAAAGTATTAGGCGGACAGAACCCACTTTCTATGTACTGTGCAAGTGTAGAAAAACTTGATTTAAGTAATCTTTCTGCATATGACCAGGGCTGTAACGAAGAGTTCCAGAATGCTATGAAGAACTACTTTGAAGGAAATGCAACACTTGATGACGCACTTGATTTATTCTACAAAGCAGTTGTAGAGAAATATCCGGAATTAACATACTAATAACAGAACATAAAATCTATTGTCAGGAACAATAAGCCGCGCCTGCCAGACCGGCGGGTGCGGCTATCTTTATACCCATTTTTGGAAAAAAGAAGCGGTCAGCGGCGTATGTTATTGCAGAGCTGACAGCAGATTTGCACAAAAAGAAGTCCGTGAAGGAATGCTGTGAACTCTGTGAAAAAGAAAAAAGAAGGGGGCAGGAGGCTTTATGAAGAAGAAAAACAGTAAGGCAGTCAGATACAATAAGTGGGGATACATATTTCTGATTCCGTTTATTCTGGTATATGTTGTATTCCAGTTAATACCACTGTTTAACACCATTTATAACAGCTTTTTTGAAAATTACTTATCCGGTCTGACGCAGATTGGACCAAATTTTGTAGGACTTGATAACTACAAGACATTGTTTACACAGGGCGATATCTGGACATATGCAAAAAATACCATGATTTTATGGATTATGTGTTTTGTTCCGCAGATTATATTATCCTTATTATTAGGCGCATGGTTTTCTGATGTCCGTCTGCATTTAAAGGGAAGCAGATTTTTTAAAACAGTCATTTATCTGCCAAACTTAATTATGGCATCTGCATTTTCCATGTTATTCTTTACATTGTTTTCGGATGGAGGACCGATTAATTCGCTGTTAATGCAGATTGGCTTTATTTCACAACCGTACAAATTCCTTGCCAATACCGGAAGTGCAAGAGGCTTGATTGCCCTTATGAACTGCCTGATGTGGTTTGGTAATACGACCATTCTTTTAATGGCAGGTATGATGGGAATTGATACTTCCTTATTTGAGGCAGCAGAAGTAGATGGAGCAACCTCCACGCAGGTTTTCTATAAAATAACATTACCGCTGCTTCGTCCGATTTTGGTTTATGTAGTCATTACTTCCTTAATCGGTGGATTACAGTTGTTCGATGTGCCACAGATTTTGACAAATGGAACCGGTGACCCGATGAGAAGCACCATGACGCTTATTATGTTCTTAAATAAACATTTGTATAGCAAAAACTATGGAATGGCTGGTGCGGTATCCGTAATTCTGTTCATTATCACCGCAATTTTGAGTCTTATTGTTTTTAAAGTAACTGGAAATGATAAGAGAAAAGCATAGAGAAGATAGAAAGGTGAGGTGTTATTATGGATGAGAATAGAAATTTGAAAAAGGGAATTGGAATTCATGCCAGACGATTTATTGCATATGTAGTTCTCATAATCGTAACGTTTGCCTGCCTGTTCTGGTTTTATGTTTTGTTTATCAATGCAACCAGATCAAATGGTGAGTTACAGTCGGGATTTACCGCAATACCAAGCACACATTTACTGGAAAACTGGACGAATTTAGTCCATGGAACGTTACCGGTATGGCAGGGCATGATTAACAGCTTAATTGTATCTGTATTATCGGCTGCACTTTGTACATATTTTTCTACCATGACAGCGTATGCAATTCATGCCTATGATTTTAAATTAAAAAAATATATTTATGCATTTATCCTTGCAGTCATGATGATTCCTACACAGGTAACTGCACTCGGATTTGTAAAATTAGTAGGCACTTTAAAAATGGAAGATACCTTTATTCCTTTGATTGTACCGACAATCGCAGCACCGGTTACATTCTTTTATATGAAGCAGTACATGGAAAGTACACTGCCGGTATCTTTGATTGAGGCAGCAAGAATTGACGGCTCCGGTGAATTTCATACATTTAATGCAATTGTGCTTCCGTTAATGAAGCCTGCAATTGCAGTCCAGGCAATCTTTACATTTGTAAGCAGCTGGAACAATTACTTTGTACCGGCATTGATTTTACATAATGATAAGAAAAAAACATTGCCAATCCTCATTGCGCAGTTACGTGCGGCTGACTGGTTAAAGTTTGATATGGGGCAGGTTTATGTGATGATTGCATTCTCCATTTTCCCGGTAATCATCATCTACTTAATTTTATCCAGACATATCGTGCAGGGTGTTGCGCTTGGTAGTGTGAAAGGATAAAAAAAAGGATAAAAGCAGAGTAAAATAATAACAGAGTAAAATAATAACGGGAAGAGCAGAAGAACCATTGTGATTTCATAAAATGAATTATAATGGTTCTTTTTTTTGCGCATAATTGCGCAATCATTTTTGACTATAAATATTGCAAAAACAATCATACTTGTGAAAAGTGCATAAAATCAATGAAAATAATTTATAATTACCGTCTATTGTAAATAAAAAAACATGATGATACACTTGTTGTACGAACAACCGATTGCGCATTTAAAAATATCGGATATCAGTGCAGATAACTGCATGGGATAACGGAAAAACCAAATGCATTTACCGGTGAAAGTATGGGAGGAAGAAATATGCGGAGAAAAGCATGGAAAAGAGTGGCAGCAGCAGTGCTCGCAGCAGCGCTTGTGTTTACGGGCGGTAATTTTTCAAAAATGACGGTCGCTGCTAAAGCAGAGATGGTCAACTTATTTGCAGATGGAGATTTGGGCGATGCCGGCGGGGACTTCTGGTCGGACAGCAATGCATGGAAATTTACAGATGCAACATGGGAGGCTGCAACTGACATTAAATATGATGCGTATGCAGCAAATGATACATCAAGCGGTCTTGGAATTTATTATGGAAAAGCAGATGGAAAAGTACAGATTTACCAGACCATAGCAGCATTAGAAGCAGGAACATATACCATAAAAGGATACATAAAGGAAACAAACGGTAAAACCGGAAAAGTAACAGGATTTTATGGCTCAACAGAAAATGTGGCAGCCGGGAGTGCAGAAATTACAACGGAATTTAAGCAGTTTGAATTTACTTTTACACTGGAAGAAGCAAAAGAAAATTATGATATAGGTTTAAGTATTGAGGATGAAAATGGTGCATGGGTATGTCTTGACTCACTTTCTCTTACAAAAAACACAGACGAAAAAGATGATACAGAAAGCACAGAAGAAACACCTGTAGGCGTAAATCTTATTACCAACGGTGATTTTGAAACGGGAGCAGACGGATGGGATTATTCCTTAGAGCCAAAATGGAAAAACGATGAGTATAGTACAAACAATACGACATACTTTGTTAATATCTGGTCAGAAGCTGGCGGAGAATTTTCCATGTCCCAGAAAGTCGAAAATCTTTCAGCGGGTGATTATACCGCAACCGTAATGATTGACGGAGAAGTAGATGATAGTGTTGATTTGAAATTTTCAGCAGGAAACAAAACAGAAACAGTAAAGACAACCGGTTGGAATAACTGGACTACTTACACACTTGAAAATGTTAGCGTAGATGAAAATGGCAGCATTACCGTAAGCATAACAGGAACTTTTACAGCAGGTTACTGGATGGATGTGGACAATATTACCCTTGTAAAAAATGCCACAACAGAAGATAACGAAAGTATTGTTGACACCGGTGCAGATGGAATTTTCGTGGAAAAAGTAAACAATTTAAGCGAAGATTTTATCAAGGGTGTAGATATTTCTTCCTATGTAAGTCTTATCGAAAGCGGTGTTACTTTTAAGGATTGGGATGGAAATGTCATTTCCGACCAGCAGTTTTTCAATCAGTTAAAAGATGCAGGTGTCAACTACGTGCGTATCCGTGTATGGAACAATCCATATGATGCAGACGGAAACGGATATGGCGGTGGAAATAATGACATCGAAAAAGCAAAGAAAATCGGTAAATGGGCAACAGAAGCCGGAATGAAAGTGCTTATCGATTTCCATTATTCTGATTTCTGGGCAGACCCTGCAAAACAGCAGGCACCAAAAGCATGGGAAGACTTTTCAATTGACGAAAAAGAAGCAGCAGTTACAGAATATACATATAATAGTTTGAAAGAACTGTTGGAAGCCGGAGTTGATGTCGGAATGGTCCAGACCGGAAATGAGACAAACAATGGCGTGTGTGGTGAAAATACCTGGGAGAATATGAGCAGAATTTTCAATGCAGGTGCAAAGGGAGTTCGCCAGGCAGAGAGTGAATATAATACAGATATTTTGGTAGCAGTTCATTTTGCAAACCCGGAAAAAGGAAACTACGGAACTTATGCAAAAAATCTGGATACTTATCAGGTAGATTATGATGTTTTTGCATCTTCCTATTATCCATACTGGCATGGAACATTAGACAACCTGACAAAGGTATTGAAAAATGTCGCAGATACCTATGGTAAAAAAGTCATGGTAGCAGAGACTTCCTGGGCAACTACATTGGAAGATGGTGACGGACACGGAAATACAGTTCGTGAAGGAAATAACGATAAAGTGGATGTATTAGATGAAGCTTTTTCTGTACAGGGACAGGCAAATGAAATAAGGAGCGTCATCAAGGCAATCGCTGATGTAGGGGATGCAGGTATTGGAGTATTTTACTGGGAGCCGGCATGGATTCCGGTAAATGTATATGACAGCAGCGCAGAAAATGCAGAAGAAGTTCTTGCAGCAAATAGAGATGCATGGGAAAAATATGGCTCCGGCTGGGCAGCAAGCTATGCAGGGGAGTATGATGCAGAAGATGCCGGAAAATGGTATGGTGGTTCTGCGGTGGATAATCAGGCATTATTTGATTTTACTGGAAAACCACTTGCATCATTAAATGTATTTAAGTATGTGAACACAGGAGCAACGACAACAAAAAGAATTGAGTCAGTTATAAATCCGGATGATGTTGTTATTAGTTCTGGAGAAAATATTGCAGAAAAACTGCCACAGACAGTTACCGTAAAATACAATAATAAAGAGACTGGAACCGCAACTGTTATATGGAGTGAGACAGAGATTGCAGCAGTAAAAACTTTTGGTGATTATGTGGTAAGCGGAACAGTAAATTATGAGGATGAGACTGGAAATACCGTGTCACTTACTGCAAAGTGCAATGTATCTGTTTTACCGGAAAATCTGTTAAAACAGGGTGGCTTTGAAGAGGGCTATGATGAATGGAACATTTCTGGAGAAGGTTTTGATAAAAAACTTACAGAAGATCCAAGAACAGGTGCACAGGCATTACATTATTATTCCGCAAACGCAGTTGATTTTACAGCATCACAGGAAGTAACCATTGAGAAAGCAGGTACTTATTATTCTTATCTTTATATCCAGGGAAGTAACGACTCAAATGTTGAACTGACAGTATCAAATGAAACAAAAGATACTGCACAGTCAGCTACAGCACAGGGACAGGGCTGGAAAGTATGGCAGCAGCCAAAAACAGAA
>CAKRCJ010000053.1 GCA_934307185.1 uncultured Roseburia sp. | reverse complement strand
CAGAATACGGTCGCTAAGAACCGGCGGCGTCAGAAGCATCTTCTTATGATTTTATTCATTTTTCACAATTAAATTTATATCTTCTATGAGTTTCGCAATTATCTAATATTTCATTATTAAACAATTGCAAAACTCAAATTCTATATATTTTAAGTATAACAAAAATAAAATCATTTGTAAACTAAAAACGAATATATGTTCGAATATTAAAAACATAAAATGGACTTAATCAGGGAATACTGGGGAAGAAGAATTATTTTTAAATTTAATGAGGTGAATTTTATGGTAAATATTCGAAAAGCGGCAATGATAGGGTGTGGGTTTGTAGGCTCATCTTCGGCATTTGCACTGATGCAGAGCGGCATTTTTTCCGAGATGGTCATGATTGATGTAAATAAGGAAAAAGCGGAAGGAGAAGCGATGGATATCGCACATGGACTTCCGTTTGCAAGACCGATAAAGCTTTATGCCGGCACATATGACGATATTGTGGACGCAGCAATTATTATTATCACAGCCGGCGCAAATCAGAAGCCAAATGAGACGAGACTGGATTTAATTCATAAAAATGTGGAGATTTATAAGTCCATTATTCCGGAAATTGCAAAGCGCCATTGCGAGGGAATGCTTTTAATTGTATCTAATCCGGTGGATATTCTCACCTATACGGCATTAAAGCTTTCCGGGCTGCCGGAAAACCGTGTCATCGGCTCCGGTACGGTGTTAGACACGGCAAGGCTGAAATATTTAATCGGTGAGCATTTGAAAGTGGATAACCGGAGTGTGCATGCCTTTATTATCGGGGAACACGGAGACAGTGAACTTGCGGCCTGGTCGAATGCAAATGTGTCCGGTGTGCGGTTAGATGCTTTCTGTGAGATGCGTGGGCACTATTTTCATGAGGAGTCCGAAGATAAAATCTATGAGGAAGTGAAAAACAGTGCATATGAAATTATCCAGAGGAAGCAGGCAACATATTACGGAATTGCGATGGCGGTAAAACGGATTTGCGAGTGTATTATCCGGAATGAGCAGTCCATTCTACCGGTATCGTCCATGATGCATGGCATTTACGGAATAGAAGATGTGGTTATCAGTATGCCGGCAATTGTAGGAAAAGACGGTGTGGAGGCAGTTGTTCCGATTGAATTAGATGAGGATGAGCAGAAGCAGTTAATAAAATCCGCAGAGCTTTTAAAAGAATTAAATACTATGATAAAAGAGGAACATGGTGTAAACTAAGGAAAGAAAATACGATGACAGGAAATGAGTGAGCTTACATGAAGATAAAAATTTTTACGTTAACGCACAAAAAATTTGAAGTACCAAAAGATAAAATGTATGTACCACTTCAGGTGGGAAGGGAAGGAAAAACGGATTTGGGATATTTAGGTGACAATACCGGGGAAAATATTTCAAACCAGAACTGTTATTACAGCGAATTAACCGGCTTTTACTGGATATGGAAAAATGAGCATAGCTGTGAATATGTCGGCACCTGCCACTACAGACGTTATCTTTTGAATGAGCAGGAAAAAATATTTACGGAAAATGAGTATCTTGCGCTTTTAAAGGATTATGACGTGATTACAACGAAAAGGGTATTACTGAATAATTCGTACCATTTTGGATTTTCGGCAAATCATAACATTCTTGCGCTTGATACAACAGGTGAGGTGATAAAAGAATTGTATCCAAAATATTATGATGCATTTTTGGAACTGGTGAACGGACCGGAAACGTATTTTGGAAATATGCTTGTCACGGCAAAACCATTATTTGATGCATACTGTAAATGGTTGTTTTCCATCTTTTTTGAGGTGCAGAAACGGATAAATCTGGAAACAGGGGAAGATGATTACCACAAACGGGTTTTTGGTTTCATCTCTGAATTTCTGCTCCTTGTCTGGGTGAGAGTCAATCATTTAAAGGTTTATGAGTGCAAGGTCGGAATGCTTGGGGAAAAAGCGGAGACGCGCGAGATGAAGGAACAGCTTGCAACATACCTGTTTGAAAAGGACATAAACGGTGCAAAGGCATATTTTATGGATTGCCTGAGAAAAAGACCGGACGTGTTAATGGAGGCATCTGACATTACAGGAGAACTGCGGCTTTCCATGCAGATAATTGCGACGGTAGATGCGGAACGAAAAGAAATGGGACACTCTATCTTAGACAGGGAAAAGAGGTTTCCTGAACTTATAAAGATATTTACGAAATTAAATACGGTGATATCCCATTGCAGGAAAAATGAGGTCACACAAGAAGAAATAGATTTTCTGCGGGAGAATAAAATAAGCCAGACTGCATTAAAAATAGCAATTATGATTTTGCCGGGTTCGATGGAGGAAAAAGAAAAACTGGAGAGGAAATTTTTTAACAAAATGCATCGTTGAATTTGACAAAGCCAAATTTGTAAACAATTATAGAAAGCAAAAACCCAGCAAAATCAAGCTCTCTTGAAATTACTGGGTTTTGAAAAACTGCACCTGGCGGGAATCGAACCCGCAGCGTCGGAGTCGGAGTCCGATGTTTTATCCATTAAACTACAGCTGCATACACATATGTTTTTCAGAGCTTACTTATCATATCAGATATAAAAAAAAATAGCAAGGCTTAATTATAGAAATATATCGAAAATCTTAAGAATTTGAAACAACTGCCATTCGTTGACAAGGTTCTTATATAATGCTATTATGTAAAATGTGTCTTAAGAATTTTTGAGGGGTAACAGCGAGTGGAAACGTTACCATTTTTATAATATAGAAATTTTGTACGTAAGTTTGATATATGTAGAAAGGTTTGGTAGAGAATGGCTTTATCTGAGAAAAAAAACGATAAACTTGATATAAATAAAATAGTTGAATTTGTAAAAAAGAATGTAAGATATTTTGCAGCAGGAGCACTTTTTGTTATTATCCTTGTTGTTCTTGTGAATTTTACCGGGAATAATAAAAAAGATGCAAATCAGGATAATGTTGCAGTTACAGAAGAGGTAGTTACGGAGGAAGCATACGAAGAGAATGCAATTCCGGCAGTGAACGAGCTGATTACGAATTATTTTACAGCTTATGCATCCGGGGATATTGTAACTTTGCAGACACTTGCAACACCGATTACAGAAAACGAGCAGAGCTATATTGAAATGATTAGCCAGTATATTGAGGCATATCAGAATATTAACTGCTACACCAAATCAGGGCTTGACAGCAATTCTTACCTTGTAAATGTCAGTCTTGATGTGAAGTTTATGGGTGTGGATACAGCAGCACCAGGACTTTATTTCTTTTATGTGAGAACAAATGAGGATGGAAGTCTTTATATTGATAATTTGTACAGTGAATATAATCTTTCCCGTCAGGAGAGTGCATTAGATACCAGTGTACGGAATTTAATTACGAATTTTTATAATAGTGATGATGTGATTGAGTTACAGAATGATATCCAGCAGAAGTACGAAGCTGCATTGTCAAATGATGAGAATTTGTTAAATCTTTGTGCAACAACCATTCCAAATGCGATATCTGAATGGAGAGACACAATTGTTGCCGATACAACAGAAAGCACAGAGGAGGTTCCTGCAACGGAAGAAGTTTCTGCAACGGAGGAAGCGCCGGCAGAGGAAACACCAGCAGAAGAGACACCGGAACAGACATCAGAGACCGTTTATACAACAGATAAAGTAAATGTAAGAGCGACTGCGGATACCTCTGCGGACAAGCTTGGTTCTGCAGAAAAGGGAACTTCATTCACAAGGACTGGAACAGACGGAGACTGGAGTATTATTGATTATAACGGTACAACCGGATATATTAAGAGTGAATTTTTGTCAACAACTGCACCGGAGAATAATTCAGAAGGAACAGCAGCACAGAATGGTCTTACAGAAGGAACTGTGATTACACTTAGCAGCACAACAAACATTCGTTCTGCCATGAGTGAGACTGCCGATAAGGTCGGAGTTGCCTATATGGGAGAAAAAGTAAAAGTTGTTATGAGTTATGCAGAAGGCTGGACAAAGGTAACCTGGAATGGAAAGACAGGATATGTAAAAACTGATTTATTACAGTAATCAAAGGATAAAGAAACTGTGCGGAGGCTTCAGGCAAGAAAGAAGTCTCCGTTTTTGTACATAAAAAGCACATAAGGTATGAAAAATGGAAGAAAAAATGCAGGAAAACGGAATACGGATTAATAAATTTTTAAGTGAAGCAGGTGTGTGCTCCAGAAGAGAAGCGGACAGACAGGTCGAGCTTGGAAATGTCACAATAGATGGAAAAGTTGCAGAAACCGGAGCAAGGGTATTTCCTGGTTCGCAGGTTTTGTTTCAGGGAAGAAAGGTTTCCAAAGAGGAAGAGATGATTTTGATTGTCTTCCACAAGCCGGTTGGAATTGTCTGTACCGCAGAAAAAAGAGAAAAGAATAATGTGATTGATTATATTAATTATCCTAAAAGAATTTATCCGATTGGACGATTGGACAAAGATTCGGAAGGCTTGCTATTACTGACAAATAATGGTGACATTGTAAATAAAATGATGCGTTCCGGGAACATGCATGAAAAAGAGTATGTTGTGACGGTAAACAAACCGGTGACAGAAAGTTTTATTCATGGTCTTGCCAATGGGGTGCCGCTTGCAGAACTGCATACGATGACAAGAAAATGTCACGTAAAACAGACCGGAAAAAGGCAGTTTAAAATAATTTTAACGCAGGGGTTAAACCGGCAGATTCGAAGAATGTGTGAATACTTTGGATACCGGGTGGAAAAACTGGTTCGTACAAGAATTATGAATATCGAGCTTTCTGACCTTCCGGTGGGAACTTACCGCGATGTGACAAAAGAGGAGTACAAAAAGCTGCTTATGCTTATTAAAGACTCTTCAAATGAAACGGTAATTCCAGAAAAAGAAGAAAAGAATAAGCCTGCAAAAAGAAAAATTAATGAGAATAAAAAGTAGGAATGGGTGAAAAAATGTCTGCGGAAGAAAGAATAAAAGAGCTGAGAAGAACTTTGGAATATCATATTGACCGATACTATAATCAGGATAATCCGGAGATTACCGATTACGAATATGATATGCTGATGCAGGAGTTAAAAAAGCTGGAAAAAGAAAATCCGGCATTAATAACACCGGATTCACCGACACAGCGGGTGGGCGGCACTGCCAAAAGAACAGCCGGAGTACTGGTGCGCCATAATGTGCCGATGCTAAGCTTACAGGACGTCTTTTCCAAAGAGGAAGTATTTAATTTTGTAGAAGAGATGCAAAAACAGTTAGAACAGCCGGAGTTTGTAGTGGAATACAAAATAGACGGTCTTTCCATGACGCTGCGTTATGAGAATGGTGAATTAAAACTGGCAGAGACAAGAGGGGACGGTCTTAATTTCGGGGAAGATGTCACTGCCAATGCGAAGGTAATCCGTGATGTAAAGCAGAAACTGAAAGATAAACCGGAATATTTGGAAATTCGTGGCGAAGTATATATGAAAAATGCCGCTTTTGACAAAGTCAATGAGACACAGGAACTGCTCGGAAAGAAAGTTTTTGCAAATCCGAGAAACTGTGCGGCAGGAACGCTCCGTCAGTTAGACTCAAAGGTCACAAAAGAACGTGATTTGTCCATGTTTATTTTTAATATCCAGCAGGTGCGGGGCATGGAGTTTGAGACACATACGCAGGGGTATGAATTTTTGAAAAAACAGGGCATTCCTGTCATAGAAAATTATAAAGTCTGTACAACTGCGGAGGAAGTATGGGACGCAATCACGGCAATTGGGGAAAACAGGGGAAATCTTTTATATGATATTGATGGTGCAGTTGTAAAAATAAACCGTTTTTCCGACCGTGAAAAATTAGGAGCAACCTCAAAAGTTCCAAGATGGGCAATTGCCTATAAATATCCACCGGAGGAAAAAGAGTCAAAATTATTAGATATTGAGCTGTCGGTCGGAAGAACCGGGCGCATTACGCCGACGGCGGTATTTGAGCCGGTGCGGTTATGCGGAACCTCTGTTTCCCGGGCAACACTGCACAACCAGGATTTTATAGATGAGCTTGATATTGGAATTGGAGATACGATTGTCGTTTATAAATCCGGCGAGATTATACCAAAGATAAAAGAAGTAAAA
Organism: uncultured Roseburia sp.; assembly: GCA_934307185.1. Classification (GTDB taxonomy): domain Bacteria; phylum Bacillota; class Clostridia; order Lachnospirales; family Lachnospiraceae; genus Roseburia. The sequence goes on along the minus strand of CAKRCJ010000053.1, from coordinate 5,010 downwards.
AAAGAAAAAAGACCGGAAGATTGGAAGCGTTTTGTGATACCGGACATTTGTCCTGTGTGCGGTGCAAGGACAGAGCGTGAAAGAGATACGGCAGATATTAAATGTACTTCCCCGAACTGTCCGGCGCAGTTAGAACGCCATATCATTAATTTTGTCGGGCGTGATGCAATGGATATCAAAGGGTTTGGAACGGTTTATATTGAAGAACTCGTGCGTTTGGGATATATTAAAAATGTTGCTGATGTTTTTATGCTAAAGACACATCGTGGGGAACTGATTGAAAAAGGAATTATCGGCAAAGAAAAAAATACCGACAAACTATTAGATGCAATTGAGCAGTCAAAGCAAAACGATGCCTATAAACTTTTAACAGGTCTTGGAATTCCGAATGTCGGAAAAGCAGCGGCAAAAGCAATTATGAAATACTTTAAAGACATGGATCGTTTGAAAGAAGCTTCTGTTTTGCAATTGCAGGAGGTAAATGACATCGGGGAAGTAAGCGCACAGTGTATCCGCGAATTTTTTACAGATGAAAAAAATATTGAAATTTTAGAACGTCTGAAAGAATATGGTGTCAATATGACAGCAGAGCAGTCTGAGACAATCGAGTCTGTGCTGACCGGAAAATCTGTCGTTGTAACCGGAACACTTCCAACACTTGGAAGGAAAGAGGCAGCAGAATTAATTGAAAAGTATGGTGGAAAAGCACAGGGCTCTGTTTCGAAAAAAACAGATTATGTTCTTGCAGGCGAAAATGCGGGAAGCAAACTGACAAAAGCGAATGAACTGGGAATACCGGTTATTTCAGAAGAAGAACTTCGGGAAATGCTTGGAATTTCCTGATTACAATAATCCGTGTGACAGCGGATAGGAAGGGTACGAAGAGATACTATGCCAATTAAAACACAAAGCGATTTGCCGGCAAAGGAGATTTTAGAAAAAGAAAATATATTCGTGATGGACGAAAACCGTGCAACGCATCAGGATATCAGACCAATTAACATTGCAATTTTAAATTTGATGCCATTAAAAGAAGATACGGAATTACAGCTTCTTCGGGCATTGTCCAATACACCGCTGCAGGTAGATGTGACATTTGTCACAGTTTCTTCCCACGAATCAAAGAATACATCGGTAAGTCATCTGAATAAATTTTATGAAACCTTTTCCAATGTGAAAAGCCGTTATTTTGACGGGCTTATCATCACCGGTGCGCCGGTAGAGCAGATGGAATTTGAAGAAGTCGATTACTGGCAGGAAATGTGTGAGATTTTTGAGTGGAGTAAAACACATGCAACCTCCACACTTCATCTCTGCTGGGGCGCGCAGGCAGGGCTTTATTACCACTATGGCCTGAAAAAATACATGCTTCCGGAAAAGAAATTCGGTGTGTACGAGCATCATGTGATGAATCGGAAAGTGCCGCTCGTCCGGGGCTTTGACGATTATTTTATGGCGCCGCATTCCAGACATACCGAAGTGCGCATCGAGGATATCCGGGAGGTGAAAGAGCTTACCATTCTCGCGGAGTCGGAGGAGGCAGGCGTATTTCTTGCCATTGCAGATGAGGGACGCAAAATTTTTGTGATGGGACACCCGGAATATGACAGGGTTACGCTGGATAAAGAATACAAACGTGATAAGGAAAAAGGTCTTCCAATAAATATGCCGGTAAACTATTACCCGGATAACGATGACACGAAAAAGCCAAAGCTGCAGTGGCGTTCCCATGGGAACATTCTGTATTCGAACTGGCTGAATTACTATGTTTATCAGACCACACCATTTCAATTTATCAATACCAGGGAGATTGTGGGGAAATAAGATAAAAAGTGTTATAATAAGCAATGAATAAATGAAAGCTTTAGCGCTGGATAATTGACTTGATAAAAGTTGATTATCCGGCGTTTTTTTAATTGTGTTTCTTCCTATTAATTAGTAACAAATCTAATTCCAGTCTCTAAAACTATAGAAAAACCAACACATTTCATAAAGAATCGTGAAAGAAATATTAAGATTACCTTAAACCACTTTTATTATAAAAAGGTTATGGTACAATTTTTCACGGATAGAAAATTGTCATGAAAAAATTGTGACAAGAAAAAATAAATAAGGAGAGTTACGAAATAATGAAAAAAAAGCATTTATTTAAGAAGGACAGAGAAGAAACACCTACATCAATTGCTGTTCCAAAGAAAAAAAGGAAAGTGTGGATTATTGTATTAATTATTATTGTGGTTGTAGTTGCAGTCATAGGTACAGCCGTGAAAAACATGACCTCACAGATTGAGACAGCATCAAATGCGGTGGAAATAGAACCGGTCGAAAAAAGAGACCTTTCCGATTCTGTTTCATTAAAGGGAACGATTGCAGGAACAAGTAAAACAAATGTAATGTCTCTTGCGGCTGCAGAAATAACAGCAGTAAATGTTCAGGTCGGAGATATTGTAAATGCAGGAGACCCGCTTGTAAGCTTAGACAGGGAAGATATTGAAAAACAGATTGCAGAGCTGCAGAAAAACATTAGTAACGCAGATGCCTTGGCGGCAAACGAGACAAAGCAAAAGCAGGAGAGCCTTGCGCAGGCAAAGCAGGACCAGAGCACAACGCTCGCGAAGGCTTCCGACAGCGTAACCAGAGCGCAGGAAAGCTACAATGAGCTGGTAAAGAAAAAAGAAGAATGCCAGACAAAGCTTGATAACAAGAACAAAGAAATGAATGAGACAGACTCGAAAAAAGGTGATGCCAATAAAGCAATGGATGATGTCTATGCTTCATTAGCTGCAGCGCAGAATGCCTTAAATCAGTACATCAGTGAGCACCCGGAAGTGGCACAGACACCGGATGAGCAATCTCAGACACTGCAGCAGAAAGTAACAGATTTGACTGCGGATTACACAGAAAAACAGAGCACTTATAATGAAATTGCTGCAAAATTTGCAAATCTGAAAGCGGAGTCAGAGGCTCTTACCTCCGAATTAGATGGTTATACACAGTCTTTAAAGACTGCAAAACAGGGTGTTGAGGATGCGCAGACAAGTTACAGCGATGCACAGACAAGTACGGACAGAAGCATTGAGTCAGCGCAGGATACGGTCGATATGCAGAAATACCAGACGAGTAGTACCAGTGATATGAAAGACCAGTTAGAGCAGTTAGAGAAGCAGCTTGCAGACTGTACTTTATCTGCACCGGTCAGTGGTGTTGTCACGGCGGTAAATGTATCTGTCGGAGATAAAAATACAGCGGGAGCAACTATGATTACAATTGAAGATACTTCTTCCTTAAAAGTAATCGTAAATGTAGATGAGGCAGATATTTTAAAATTACAAGAGGGAATGCCTGCTACAGTGACAACTGATGCAACCGGTGAGGAAGAGATAAATGGTACGGTTACGCGTGTTGTAAGAGTAAAAAATCAGTCGACAAACACGAATTCAACAGATACAAACACTTCCACCGGATATTCCGCAGAAATCACAATCGATAATACAGAGCTTTTGGTTGGAATGAGTGCAAAAGCCAAAATTATCATAAAAGACAGGGGAACACAGCTTGCAATTCCATACGACCTTGTTCAGTATGATGACAATGGGGATGCATATGTGCTTGTAGCACAGACAAATGGAGATGGAACGGCGACTGCAGTCCGCAAAAACATTAATGTCGGAGAAGAAGTAGATTATTATACAGAGGTAACAGGCGGAGACTTAAAAGAAGGAGACCAGCTGATTTATGATTATACAGGTTCTGTTGCAGAAGGACAGATTTTTTCACCGGACCAGACCTATTCCAATCAGCAGTTTGACGCAGACAGTTCAATGAGTACGGAGGCAGAATAAGAGTGAGTGAACCAGTAATCCGTATGGAAAATATTATAAAACGTTATTATGTGGGAAAACCGAATGAACTGCAGATTTTAAATGGCATCAGTCTTTCCGTAAACGAAGGAGAATTTGTATCCATTGTTGGTGAGTCCGGCTCTGGAAAAAGTACATTAATGAATATCATTGGTGTACTTGACCGTCAGACGGAAGGCTCCTATTATCTGGAAGGAAAAGATGTCAATAAAATGGATGATGCCATGCGAAGTGCCATCCGTAATAAAAGAATCGGTTTTGTATTTCAGAATTTTAATCTTTTGCCGAAGGCCAACGCTTTAAAAAATGTGATGGTGCCGCTTTTATACAGCGACAAAAAAGAGAAAAACCAAAAAGAGAGAGCCATGGAGATGCTAAAAATGGTTGGCATGGAAGAACGTGCATTTCACAAACCAAACGAGCTTTCCGGTGGACAGAAGCAGCGTGTAGCAATTGCGCGCGCAATGATAAACGACCCGGCAATTATTTTAGCAGATGAGCCGACTGGTGCATTAGACTCCAAAACCGGTCATATGGTGATGGACCTTTTTCATAAGCTTCATGAGGAGCAGGGAAAAACAATTGTTTTAATCACACATTCGCAGGAGCTTGCAGCGGAGACAAAACGGATTGTTACAATTTTAGACGGAAATATTGTGTCAGATAATGGAGGTGAGGGCTGATGTTTTTTGAAAATATAAAAGAGGCAATCACCAGTATTTTCAGTAATAAAATGCGTTCTGTTTTAACGATGCTTGGTATTATTATTGGTATCAGTGCGGTGATTACAATTACGACAATCGGAAATTCAATCCAGAATACGTTGACCTCTACGTTAAATTCCCTTGGTGGAAATACGGTGCAGGCTTATGTGGATGCGCGCTATCCGGAGGATGATGCAGATTGGGACAGCTGGGAATATCCGGACATGAAAACATCGGACTATGTGACACAGGAAATGCTTGACGAACTGATGGAAAAATATCCGGATGAATTTAATGGAATTGCGGCTTCCGAATTCCTTGGAAACGGACAGATAAAGCAGGATAAAAATACCTATGCGAATGTATCACTTCAGGGAACTACGTCCGAGTATATTGATTATATGAAATTAAAAATGTATGCCGGAAGAAATCTTACAAAACAGGAC
>CAKRCJ010000052.1 GCA_934307185.1 uncultured Roseburia sp. | reverse complement strand
CGTGGGCGCAGCCAGAACTACCCTGGTGCGTTGTTACTAAATGTCGGGGCATATTTAGATGTGGGATTAGAAGCGCAGGCACTTGGCGGCAGATATTCCACGGAACTTACATTGTATGATAATGAATGGCTGCTCTGGTCGGTCGGAAAACAGGATAATATTTTGGATTTTGCCACGGCACAGGAGGATATGCCGCAGGTGGTATTAAAGCAGCATGTCCGCTCGGCGGTAATTCCTGACAGTGTTTTTTCCATGCATTATCTGGATTTAAAAGACGGCGACGAGAAGCAGGCAGTTTATAATGATTATTATGATGAGACAAAAGGAAGCAGTGATACGAACCGCAGGAATTTTGACATAAGAATGACGAATGACAAGTTTTCCTATGACCCGCAGACGAACACAATTAGTGTAAATCCGGATGCCGGGGATAAAAAACTTGAAGGTGAAATGATTATCACCTGGATACAGTATCCACTTGCATTTTCTTCCAGACCAATACAGCGGACGATCTCCTTATACTGGGATAATTTAAGGGATGGATATGTCATTGTGCCTTACACAAATGGCGGAAGTTACATAAATATTATCAATGAGAAATACGAGGCAAAAGTGACACAGCCGAAGGATCCGGTAAAGATGGGATATATATTTGCAGGATGGTTTTTAGATGAAGAACTTACGGTTCCTTATGAATTCCCGGAGACAATGCCGGCGGAGGATGCAAATATTTATGCAAAATGGACCGAGTGTACGGATACGCCTTACCGTGTGGAACATTATAAAGAGCAGACAGTTTCGGGAGAGTATGAGCTTTCAGAGAGTGAAACCTTAACCGGAACGACAGGAAGTTATGTGACCTGTGAAGTAAAACAATATGATGGATATAATGCTCCGGCAGCACAGCAGTTAAAGATTGAGGCAGACGGAAGTGCAGTTTTACGTTACTATTATAGTTTACAGTGGCATAAAGTAACTTTTTCTCCGGGGGAAGTTTCCGGTGAAAATATTACATTCGATTTAAAATATGGGGCAAAAGTAACTGCACCAAAACTGGCGGTAAAAGGATACAGCTTTACCGGCTGGGATAAAGAAGTTGCCTCCATTATGGGAACAGAGGATGTCACTTACACAGCGCAGTGGAGCAAAAATTCTGACACGGAATACCGGATAGAATATTACGTGCAGGATGTGGATGGAAGTTATCATCTTGCCCACTATGTGCAGGAAACGGGATATACTGATGCTGAACTTTCACAGGAAAGTTTAAGGAATGCTAAAATTGACGGAGAGAAATCTGCAGAAGAAAGCTTTGGCATTGAAAACGGTATTGTATTTGATAAGATGACAGAGCATGGAATTCTCTGCGATACAGTAAAAATCCGTGGAGACGGAAGTACGGTTGTAAAGCTTTATTATAAACGTCTCTCTTATAAAGCAGTTTTTGATTTCGGCTATGACGGAAAGAAAGTGGAGAAGGATGCTTATTATGGAGCAAAGATAACGGCGCCGGAGCAGATAAGCCGCAAAGGGTATGAGTTTGCCGGTTGGAGTATAGACGGAATTACAACTGTAGAGCCACAGGAAAATATGGAGAAATCCGATATTACCTATTATGCTGTATGGATACCAAATACATATACGGTAAAATTTGATAAAAACAATGAAAATGCATCCGGCTCAATGCAGAAGATGTCATGTGTCTATGATGAGGAGCAGACGCTTACCGCAAACAGTTTTACTTTAACTGGATACCGTTTTGCGGGCTGGAGCACACAAAAGGGTGGAAAAGCAGTTTACTCTGAGGATGCCGTTGTGAAAAATCTTACGGCAGAAAAAAACAAAGAGGTGACATTGTATGCTGTTTGGACACCAGAGGAATATATACTCACTTATGAGGGGGCAGATGAAACAGGTAATCTGAATCCGGAAACATATACGGTAGAGAACGAGTTTTCATTTACAGCACCGGTAAAGACAGGATATGTATTCGCTGGCTGGTTTGATAATGCGGCATTAAGCGGCAATGCGGTGACTGGATTAAAGAAAGGTACTGTCGGGGATAAGACCTTTTATGCGAAGTGGGAGGCTGCCACTGATACTGTGTATAAAGTAGAGCATTATAAAGCTGATTTAAACGGAGGCTTTGTACTTGCCGATACCGATTACCTGACCGGAACGACCGATACACAGGTAACACCGGGCACAAAAGAGTATGAAGGATTTATGGCACCGGAGGTGCAGAATACTGTAATTTTTGCAGACGGAAGTACCATAGTGCGCTATGAGTACACAAGAAAGAGCTATACAATTACACTTGACGCGGCAGGAGGAACCTTGTCCGGGGATAATGTAATTACTGCAAAATATGAGGAAGCGGTTACATTACCGTCTCCAGTAAAAGACGGCTATGGATTTGACGGCTGGTATTTGGGAGATACAAAATATACACAGGCGGCCATGCCGGCGGAGGATTTGCATCTTACCGCAAAATGGGAAGCCGGAAAATACAGTTACACGGTAAATCATTACAGGCAGAATTTGGACGGAACGACCTATACCCTGGCACAGTCTGTTGTTCAGACGGCGGATATGGACAGTGAGGTCACACCGGAGTGGGAAAGCTTTGAGGGCTTTAGTGCACCAGAGGAAACAAAGACGATTGTCATTGGCTCTGATGCATCTGCAAATGTTGTGGAATATTATTACACAAGAAATAAATACAGGTTAAGCTGGGATTTCGCAGATGCCCGGGCAGAAAACTATACAGACGGTGAAGTTTATTATGAAACACCGATAACTGCGCCGATTCCGGTAAAAACAGGATACAGCTATTCCTGGAATGAGGAACCGCTTACAGTAATGCCAGCAAGAGATGTAAGCTATGCGGCAGTCTTTACGCCAAACGAATATACAATTGCATTTGAGTTAAACGGCGGTGTCACAGAAGGGGAAGTTTCCACAAGACAGGTAACTTACGATGCGCCTTACGGAGAGCTTCCGGTGCTTACAAGAGACGGTTATATATTTGACGGCTGGTTTACGGCGGAGAATGTGTCTGTTACAGCAGATACGGTAGTTAAGCTTGCAGAAAACCATAAATTATATGCACATTTTACCCCAGTAAATTACACCATTACATACGAGGGCGCAGATGGTGCAACAAACAGTAATCCAAAGCAATATAATGTTGAGACAGGAACGATTGTCCTTGTGGATTTGGAAAAAACCGGCTACACGTTTGAAGGATTCTATGAGACGGAGGATTACAGTGGTGAGGCAGTAACTGAGATTATGGCTGGAAGCATGGAAGATAAAACACTTTATGCAAAATGGAGAGAGAACAGTTATAATGTCGTATTCCATGCTAATAACGGAACAGCAGATACTGCTTTTGAAAGCTTTTCCTATACAGAGAGCAGGGAACTTTCTGCAAATGAGTTTGAAAAACCAGGTTATCGTTTCAGTGGCTGGGCAGTGGAAATAGATGGAGCTGTCTGCTATGAGGATGAGGCAAAAGTCAGCGCTCTTGTGGCAGAGGATGGCGGAGAACTTCATTTATACGCAGTATGGGAAATCGTTACTTATCAGATTACGTATAAAAATCTGGATGGTGCAGAAAATGCAGAGGATAACCCGACAAGCTTTACCGCACAGAACAATGTCATTGCCCTCCATGACCCGAAAGAGAAAACCGGCTATACATTTGAAGGCTGGTATACGGATGCGGAATTTAAAAATAGGGTATCAGGGGCAATTACCTTAAATACTTACTATGACTGGATTTTCTATGCAAAATGGAGTGCAAATCCATATACCATTACATTTGACAGCTGCCTTGGTGACGCCGTTTCATCAGAGACAATGAGAATGACCTATGACAATGAGAAAAACCTTACATTGCTGTCAGAGATGACGAATTTTGTAAAACCTGGTTATTCCTTTGCGGGCTGGGCAGTAGAAAAAGGCGGAAATGTTGTATACAGGGACGGAGAGAAGGTGAAAAACCTTGCAGCCTCTGGAAATGTCAATTTGTATGCTGTCTGGGAATTAAATGTATTTACAATAAGCTATGACCTGGGTGCAGGCGGCATAGGCAATACAAATCCGGCACAGTACAGTATTGAGGACAATGACGTAAAACTTACAGCACCGCAGGCAAAAGACGGCTACCAGTTCCTTGGATGGTACGAGGGGGACGTGCTTGTGACTGAAATCGTGCGTGGAACACAAAAAGATTATAAACTAACTGCAAAATGGGGTTGCGGTGGTACGTTTAACCTTTCATTTGAGGGAGAAGAAACTGTCCAGTTATTAGATGGTTCTGTAGGAAAGAAACTGACTTATAAAGTTACGAGAACCCTTCCGGAGGGAACAGTTGCAACACCAAATCCGTTATACGTTTATTATCGTACCGTTAACGGAACTGCATATGGTTCAACAGTCGGTATTGATGTGGCGCAGGATAAATATCATTTCAAACATGCAGGCGGAGAGAATGTGTACTTAACTTTTGGTGCAAATGATATGGAACAGACGTTTGTAGTGGAAGAATGGGATGCAGAAACATCCGCAGATGTGGCAGCAACATTCCAGACGAATAATACCGAACGCTATTATAATGTGGAATTATATAAGACGGTAAACACAACAGGAGGTCCAAGTGGAACAATCGGAGAGGATAAATCCTTAAAGAGAATAATTCCTGGTACAGAAAAATATCAGGTTACAGCAGATATGTACAACCAATGGTTTAGTTATACAGAGACAAGCCAGTTTAATGTCAGTTCAAGCAGTTATAAAGAAGACAAAACGAAAACATATTACAGTATGTATGACATGATTAATAATCAGGTGACATTTGTGGATAAAAAAAATTATATGCTGAGGACTGTTACGAATGCGCAATTCTATATGACTTTGAATATTAAGGAAGTACATGACGGATATTTCTGGCTGAGACTTGGTGCAAGCAGCAGCTCTAAGTTTTACTATATCTGTGAGTATGTAATGGATACCGGAAACAAAGACTGGAAGTATAATCTCACATTCCCTTATACCGGAAACAAGCAGGTAGATACAGAGTTTAAATGGAAAAAAGGTGGTTACAATTACAATATGGTAGTATCTGGCTCACCAACTTATGCGAGAATTGGAGCGGATGAGCGTATTAGGGCAGAAGGACGGGCAACTGGAAGTGGCTCGAATGAATGGACATTTGGAGCTGCAAATCTTTACTACAAACCAATTGATGCGAAAGCACCGCAACAAGTTGGAATTTCCAGTCTTGCACTGACAAAGTACAAAGCAGGAGAGCAGATTTCTATTACAGTGATTTATAATGAAGTAATTGCTTCCGCAGAAAATCTTCAGTTAGGAGAGATTGCAGGACTTCCAATCCGTGACGCAGTTTATGTGGCAGGAGCGGGAACAAATGCACTTACCTTTACGGCAACCGTAACGGAAGATTTTGAAGTGACACCGGATGTTAATAATGCGATTAAAAACTTAAAACCGGTAAGTGGAACAGTAAAAGATATTTTTGGAAATTAAAAAATAATGGATGGCTGTTGTATGAAAAAATTTTCTTTCATGCAGCAGCTTTTCCATTTATAATAAGCATATGGGAAAAAAACGAAAAATATGGCTTGCGCTTTTGTGTGCCACAGTAATTTTTTGTAATGGCTGTGATGCCGGTGCAGAAGACGGGAGTCTTTTAGAGGAAAACAAAATAGCACAGAGCGGGATAATACAGAATGATGCAGTGCAGGGGGACACAGAACAGAATACGGAAAATTCTGCGGAAGTGGAAATAACAGTTGCAGTGATAGATACTGGATTTTCTATAGAAGCAATTCCAAAAGAAAACATTTTACCGGGAAAAAATTACTGTGACACACAAAAAACAACAGAAGATACTTACGGTCATGGAACAGCAGTTGCTTCTGTTATTTTGCAGTATGCGCCGGAAGCAAAGCTTGTTCCGCTTGTGAGCAGTTCGTATGAGGATGGGAAAATATCCCAGGTCGATAGCACTGTATTGGCACAGATGATTTATGATGCAGTGGATATTTATGGCTGTGATATAATCAACATCAGTGCGGGAGTGATGCAGGACAATGCTGCCTTAAGACAGGCGGCAGCCTATGCGGCTTCGAAGAATGTATGTATGATTGCTTCTGCCGGGAATGACTATGAGATAAATGGGGAGACAAAATATTATCCCGCTGGCTATGAGTCTGTGATTGCAGTCGGCTCCTGTGATGAGGACAGGACGGAAATTTCTACATTCTCACAGCGTGGAGACTGGGTAGATTTTTATGCGTCTGGAGAAAATGTCACGGTGAAAACCTTAAGCGGGAATACGCGTACAGACGAAGGAACTTCATATTCTGCGGCAAAAATCACGGCGGCGGCAGTTTTGGTTATGGAAGAAAAAACGGATATTATGCCGGAAAAGTTAAGAGAACAACTTGAAAAAATATTTCCAGAGATACAATAAAGTGTTATAGTAAAAGACAGATAAAGGGTATTGCAGAAAAAATCTGACAGGAAAAATTGAGAAGCAAAAGGATACGGACAGGAACAAATATGAATCAATACAAACAATTACTGGAAAAATTAGAAAAATATGGAAAGGCTGTAATGCTTACGGCATTGTCCGATAAATGTGAAAAAGAGATTGTTACAGAGGAAAGTATTTTCGAAGATTTACCGGAAATTGTAAAAAAAGCTTTTTCAGAGGGAAAGCCCATCCTGGAACAGAAAGAGGATAAAGTGCTTATTGCAGAGCCTTTCTGCAAAGAGGAACGTCTTATCCTGTTAGGCGGCGGACATATTTCACTTGCACTGGCGGATTTTGCAGCAAAAACAGGATTTTCAGTTACAGTTGTAGATGACAGACCTTTTTTTGCGAATGAAGCCCGTTTTCCATTTGCGGATAAAGTCATCTGTGACAGCTTCGAGGCAGCAATTCCAAAGCTTGATATTCAGCCGGTGGATTATATTGTACTTGTGACAAGAGGTCATAAGCACGATGGTGTTTGTCTTAGAATGCTGGCAAAGGAAACAGAGACAAAATATATTGGCATGATTGGTTCGAGACGCCGGGTGGCAGGCTTAAAAGATGCGTTATGCGAAGAAGGGATTGACCGGGCGTGGTTAGAGAAAATCCATACACCGATTGGTCTTTCGATTGGAGCGGTAACGCCGGAGGAGATTAGCATTGCGATACTTGCAGAGCTTATTCAGGTGCGGAGAATGCCACAGGAAAACGCGCAGCAGATTGTATGTTCTGATGTTGAACTTGAAGTAATTGAAAAGCTTGCCAATGTACCAAAAAACCGGGTTGGAGTAAAAAAAGCAACCGTGACAGTAATCGAGACAAAAGGCTCTACTCCACGCAAGGCAGGTGCAAAAATGATTGTCTACGAGGACGGCTTTACCGAAGGAACTATCGGTGGCGGCTGCGCAGAGGCAAGCCTTGCAGCAATCTCACGCGAGGTAATAAAAAATGGTGGTTACCGGATGGAAACGGTAAACCTCACTAATGATATCGCGGCGGCAGAGGGCATGGTCTGTGGCGGAGTCATGACGATGCTTATCGAAGCGGTACAGGAATAAAGCAGTACAGCAGGTGGAAAAAGCGAAAAAACAAAAGGTCGACCTTATAAAATTAATGATTACCGAGGGTGTGCTTGATGCAAAAGAAAAAGGAGTTCCGGGCAAATTAAAGATGCCGCCGGAGATGGTAAAGGCAGTGTGTGGTAAGTTTTTGAAATAATGGTTATGTCTTGAAAAATGCAGAGATAATATTTGGTGATTAAAGTTATAACAACTCCATATTAATCGATTTCTCCGTAAACCCATACTTGCGGTACATCTCCCACGCAGCTTTATTTTTTGCATTCACCTGAAGTTCGATGCCGTCGAGATTTTTTTCCACCTTTATTTGTTTTACTTTTTCAAAGAAAAGATGACCGACACCCATACCGCGGTAAGGTGCATCAACAGCCATTGTGTCAATAAAAACAATGTTTCTGGTGACATGGGCAGGAGTTTCGATATGGCGGAACAGAAGCTCTAAAATGCCAATTACTTTTCCATCTTTTTCAGCAACGTAAAAGGTATCCCCTTTTACGAGTTCCGCGAAAGTATTTTTGGCTAAAAGCGTATTATTTGGTTTATAGATATCAGGACGCCAGTTGATATGAAGCTCTTGTACCTGATTTAAAATATGAACGACAGAGGGATAATCTTTCATCTGTGCGTTTCTTATGATGCAGTTCATAAATTCTCCTGATGAGGCTGTTGCAGGAACGAAAATTCATACGAAATATAGAATGAGTTGAAATTATCTATATTTTGTATCCAATTTTCTTGTTGCAACAGCCTTCATTTTTAATAAATACTATAAATAATTATTTTACAAGTACCTTAACGAATTTTTTCTTGCCACGTTTTACGACAAGTCCGTCTGTGCCGAAGGAGTCAGCATTGTAAGCGGCCTTGATATCGGTTACTTTTTCATCTGCAACAGAGACACCACCCTGTTCTACGGCACGTCTTGCGTCAGAACGGGATGGAGCAAGCTCTGTTTTTACGAGGAGTGCTAAAATATCCATATCTCCGTCTGCAAAATCAGCAGCAGATAATTCTACAGTTGGCATGTGAGCGGAGTCACCACCGCCTGCAAAGAGGGCATGGGAAGCTTCTCTTGCTTTTGAGGCTTCTTCCTCGCCGTGAACTAATTTTGTCAGCTCAAATGCAAGGATTTCCTTTGCCTGATTTAACTGTGCGCCTTCCCAGCTTTCCATTGCGTCAATTTCTTCTAATGGAAGGAAGGTTAACATACGGATGCATTTTAATACGTCAGAGTCCGCAACGTTTCTCCAGTACTGGAAGAAGTCGAATGGAGAAGTTTTCTCCGGGTCAAGCCATACAGCACCGGACTGTGTTTTTCCCATTTTTTTGCCTTCGGAGTTTAAAAGAAGGTTAATTGTCATGGCGTAAGCGTCTTTTCCGAGTTTACGACGGATTAATTCGGTACCGCCTAACATGTTGCTCCACTGGTCATCACCACCGAACTCCATGTTACAGCCGTATTTCTGGTATAAGGTGTAGAAATCGTAGCTCTGCATAATCATGTAGTTGAACTCTAAGAAGCTTAACCCCTTTTCCATACGCTGCTTGTAGCATTCTGCGGTTAACATACGGTTTACGGAGAAATGCGCGCCGACTTCACGGAGAACGTCAATGTAATTTAAGTCCATCAGCCAGTCTGCGTTATTAACCATTAAAGCTTTTCCGTCGGAAAAATCAATAAAACGGCTCATCTGTTTCTTGAAGCAGTCACAGTTGTGCTGGATTGTTTCAGGTGTCATCATCTGACGCATGTCGGTACGTCCGGATGGGTCACCAATCATTGCAGTACCGCCACCGATTAATGCAATTGGTTTGTTTCCTGCCATCTGAAGACGTTTCATCAGACACAGTGCCATGAAATGTCCTACGTGGAGGCTGTCTGCGGTCGGGTCAAATCCGATATAAAAAGTTGCTTTTCCATTGTTAATTAAATCTTTGATTTCTTCTTCGTCTGTTACCTGTGCGATTAAACCGCGGGCAACTAATTCATCATATAATGTCATTGGTTTGATTTCCTTTCTTTTTTGATACCCTAAAAAATAATGAAACCCCCGTCCTAAAAAGGACGAGGGTTAAAACTCGTGTTACCACCTTAATTCATAAGCAGCTCGCACTGCTTACCTTCGTGAGTGTCCGACAACACTCCGGCGCGGTTAACGTGCGCCAATCCGTCACAGCCTACTATTGTCCAAGAGAGTTTTTCCAATAAAATCGGATTATCAAAAACAAATTCGGTGTGAAGCTCAGGGATGTATTCGATCTAAGATTCCGGTGCGCCTCTCATCAGCCGGCAGCTTTCTGTTCCTTTCACTTAAATGTACTTCTTCCCATCAAAGCCTGTTTTCTGCTTCAATTAACGCTATTATAAGCACGGAAAAAATGATTTGTCAAGGGAAAAACTTGAAATTATTATTTCCTGTAAAAAATGAGTTATCAATTTAAAAGAAATGCATCTGTCTGCCAGGCGGCGGATTTAAAAGAAAACACTGAATAATTACGTTTTTTTTGACTCATAATATCATCGTGAAAAAAATGTGCGGGCTTTTTAGTCCGTCAGAAAGAGGTAGAAGGATGATTTTAAGCGAAAAAGAAACAGCCGTAATTAAAGATTTACAGACACAGGAGCAGTCCTGCGTGGAAAAATACGAAAGATACAGCAAGCTGGCAAAAGATGCGGTGCTTATTGATTTATTTACAGACCTTCATGGAAAAGAGCAGAAGCACCTTGAGTCGCTCACACAGGTGTTATCCGGCAAAGTTCCGTCCTGTAACTGTAATGACAGTGACGGAAAAGACTACAACCCGACAGCTACCTACAGCATGGCACCGTCCGAGGATAAGAAAACAGACTGCTTCCTTGCAACGGACTGTATCGGAACAGAAAAGCTTGTTTCCTCCACTTATAATACCGAGGTGTTTGCGTTCGGTGACCCTGGGGTAAGAAAGCTTTTGGCAGACATTCAGGTGGAGGAGCAGAACCATGCCGAGATGCTTTATAAATATAAAACCGTAAATAGTATGTCATAAAATCTCTGTTATGCCGGGGACTGCCTTCTTTTCCGATAGGAAAGAGGGGAGCCCCGGTAATTTTTATGACAGGCTTTATCTAAAGTTCACCGTATTTTCGGATATATTCTTTCAGCATTTTATCTTTTTCGGAAATGATAGCGTTCTGCTCGGAGAGTTTTGCATTTTTCTCAGAAAGCATTGATTGCGTTTCTGAAATTATACTATCTTTCTCAGAAAGTAACTCCTGATTTTCAGCAACTATATTTTGCAGCTCAACCACCTGATTATGTAACTGCTCCACCATATATTTTTCCGTGTTCCGGTCTAATTCCCGGAGTGCTTCTGAAAACATAGTAATCAACTCCTTTGGATTTTTACGAAATGAAATCAAATCATGGTAGCATGGAAGAAATTCGGGAAATTTATTGACAAATTCTACAATTTCGTCAGGGTCTGATGACGTAAAGAATTTTAACCATGCATCCTGTTCTGTAGTTATATTTTGAACTACAGAGCGGAAGGT
>CAKRCJ010000051.1 GCA_934307185.1 uncultured Roseburia sp. | reverse complement strand
TCTTAAATTTGCAGAAAGCGTTAAAGCAAGTGCATGGGTTCCGCAGGTAATCTGTGGTCTTACCAGTGCATCTTCGCCTTTAAAGCAGGACGCATATACTTTTTCCAAGGTATCTCTTCCAAGGTCATTATACCCATATCCGGAGCTCATATTAAAACATTCGGCACTCACGCGGTTATCCTGCATGGCTTTTAACACTTTCATCTGATTATATTCTGCCCGTGCATCAATCTCTGCAAAACGTTCTTTTAGGGAGTCTTCTATTTTTTCTCCAAACTCGCACACTTCTTTTGAAATTCCAAGAGCTTTGTACTGCTCTTCTAAAAACTGGTTCATTCTTTTTCGTCCTCTCTTCTTTCTGTTCGGATGATATGTTTTTCCTGTAAAATATCAAGCATATCATTCAGTATTTCATTATCATTGGAATGATATTTTTGTTTATCAAACCAGATGACATCGCGTTCCCTCCTAAACCAGGTCAGCTGCCTTTTTGCAAAATGTCTTGTCTCACGTTTAATAATATAAACTGCTTCCTCTAACGTCATATTTCCATCCAGATAATCAAGAATTTCTTTGTAGCCTAATCCCTGCATGGAAACCATTTCTTTGTGAAAGCCCATCTGTTTTAATTTCAGGACTTCCTCTACAAGCCCATGTTCTATCATAATATCCACGCGTTTGTCAATATTGTTATAAAGGCGCGCCCTGTCATCCGTCAGGACAAAATATGCAAAATTATAAGGAGAGTCCTTTTTTTTCTCTGCTTCATTATGCTCGGAAATTTTTTTGCCGGATAAATGATAAAATTCCAACGCACGGATAACACGCTTCACATTATTTGCATGAATTGCATCGGCAGAGGCAGGGTCAACTTTTCTTAGCATTTCATGTAAACAGGTGGCGCCTTTTTTTTCTGCAAGCTGTTCTAATTCTTTTCGATATTGTTCATCACATTGCTGTTCGGTAAAATCAATGTTGTATAACAAAGCCTGAATGTAAAAGCCTGTTCCACCTGCAATGATCGGAATTTTTCCTTCCGCATAAATTTCTTCCAGATATACTTTTGCGCGCTCTGCAAATTTTACAACATGAAATTCCTCATCCGGCTCAAACTCATCAATCAGATAATGTTTTACACCGTCCATCTCCTCTTTTGTGATTTTTGCAGAACCGATATCCATATGCTTATATACCTGCATGGAATCTGCCGAGATGACAGAGCCATTGATTTCTTTTGCAAGCTTTATGGATAATGCTGTTTTTCCGACCGCAGTAGGTCCGGTCAGAATGACCATCGGTCTTTTTTCCATTTTCATCGTTCCTTTATACAATTCTTTTAAATTTCTTTTCAATCTCATATTTTGTCATGGAAATAATCGTTGGTCTTCCATGTGGACAGTTATATGGATTTTCCAATTTCAAAAGTTCGTCAATCAATGCTTCGATTTCCAATCTGGATAAGTGGTTATTTCCTTTTACCGCAGCCTTGCAGGATATGGAGGCAACTTTTTCCATAATAGAGTCCGGTGCAGCTTTTCCTGAAAAACCGGAAAAATCATCTAACATTTCGATGAACATTGTTTTCATATCAATATCCGTAAAATCAGCCGGAATTGCTGTAATTGAATATTCTTTTCCACCAAATGACTCAATTTCATATCCGAAGGTCTGAAAATCTTTTTCGTATTTTTCGAGTGTCTGCACCTCTTCATTGCTTAAGGTAAGAATGATTGGCGGGCTGATTGTCTGCGAGGAAAACTGTTTCTCGCTTATTTTTTTCATAGTCCGCTCATAAAGCACTTTCTCATGCGCTGCATGCTGGTCAATGATAAAAAGCTTATCTTCAAATTCCACCATCCAGTAGGTGTCAAAAAGCTGTCCGATAATCTTGTGTTTTTTTCTTGCATCCTCGGTCAGAAAGTGGGAATCGAGGGCTTCTAAGCTTTGCTGCTCATAGATATTCGTTTCAGCTTCGGGTGTGTCTTTTTCGACTGTGTCTTTTTCGACTATGGCTTTCTGTTCCTGTGATTTTAACGGCTGCTCGAAGAGATTTTCCTCCTGCACGGTCAGAGGACTTGCGGAGTTTTTTTTCATTTTTGCAAAAAAAGCATCTGTGCTTGTCTTTTTCGTATGTGGAATTTCTGTATTCTGATGCAGCCCGGTATTGGTTTCCTGCAGGCGCCTTGTTTCAAACGGCTCCGGCGCATCTTTTTCTACCGGAGGAAGCTCTTTTGTTTTCTCTTCCGTCACCGGGACCTGCGGGATAAAATCTTTGTGGGATAATGTATTTCTTATAATTTCAAATAAAGAGCGATAAATTTCTTCGTTCTGGCTGAACCTGAGTTCCATTTTCGTCGGGTGCACATTTACATCCAGAAGGTCGGACTCCATATCAAAATAAAGGACGCAGAACGGATACTGGTGCTGCATCATAAAGCCCTTGTAAGCTTCCTCGATTGATTTGGAAATGAGCGCACTTTTTATATATCTGCCATTGATAAAATAATTCTCATAATTACGGTTTCCTCTGGATATAATTGGTTTTCCGATAAAGCCTTTTACCTTAAAAAGTGCGTTTTCCTGTTCTACCTTTAATACCGAGGAGGTAATATCCCTTCCGTAAATGTGGTAAATCAAATCTTTTTCATTGCCGTTGCCGGAGGTATGCAGCTTTGTCTGCCCATTATTAATAAATTTAAAAGAAACATCCGGGTGTGACAATGCCATGCGCTCCATCAAGTCACTGATATAGGAGCCTTCCGTCTGTGCTGTCTTTAAAAATTTTCTTCTTGCCGGAACATTGTAAAAGAGGTTGCGGATAATAAAGGTTGTTCCGTCCGGCGCGCCGACTTCCTCGATTTCCTTTTCCTTTGAGCCTTCGATGACATATCTTGTCCCGGTCAGCTCATCATAGGTTTTTGTAATCAGTTCCACCTGCGACACGGCAGCAATACTTGAAAGTGCTTCCCCGCGGAAGCCCAACGAATGGATGTTCAACAAATCGGTGACACTTCGTATTTTACTTGTGGAATGGCGTAAAAAAGCGACCGGAACCTGTCTTTTTTCAATTCCACAGCCATTGTCTGTAATGCGGATAAAGGAAATACCGCCTTCTTTAATCTCTACGGTTATGGCGGAGGCTTTGGCATCAAGTGCATTTTCCACTAACTCCTTTACCACAGAGGAGGGGCGTTCCACTACTTCACCAGCGGCAATTTTATCAATTGTTTCCTGATTTAATAACATAATCTCAGGCATTTCGTGTTCTCCTTTTGGGTTGATGTTTCTCTTTTTACCAACGGTTTTTTATCTTATTCTGCAATTCATACAGTTTATTTAAAGCATCAATCGGTGTCATATTTCCAAGGTCGACATTTTTTAATTCTTCTAAAATATCATCATCCCTTACCGTATCAAATAAGGACATCTGTGCTAAATCTACTTCATCTAATTTTTCTTTTTTCTTTTTTGTTCCGGTTTCGACAGAGATATTTTTTGTAGAGATTGTGATATCATTTGCACTTAATTCTTCGACAATCTGTTTCGCACGTTCAATAACGGAGTCTGGTACGCCAGCGAGTTTTGCCACCTGGATACCATAGCTTTTGTCTGCTCCGCCTTTTACTATTTTACGCAGGAAAACAATGTCATCTCCTTTTTCCTTTACAGCGATGCAGTAATTGTTGACATTGTGCAGCTTTCCTTCTAACTCGGTCAGCTCATGGTAATGGGTTGCAAAAAGTGTTTTTGCGCCAAGCAGTTTCGGATTGCTGATATGCTCAACAACTGCCCAGGCGATGCTTAAGCCGTCAAACGTACTTGTTCCGCGTCCGATTTCATCTAATACAAGCAGGGAATTGCTCGTCGCATTTCTTAAAATATTTGCAACCTCATTCATTTCCACCATAAAGGTACTCTGCCCGCTTGCAAGGTCATCGGAGGCGCCGACCCTTGTGAAAATACGGTCGACAATGCCAATCTTTGCAGAGGAGGCAGGAACAAAGCTTCCGATCTGCGCCATCAGAACAATAATTGCCGTCTGCCGCATATAAGTGGATTTACCTGCCATGTTTGGCCCGGTGATAATGGAAATACGGTTGTTGCCGTTGTCAAGATACGTGTCATTGGCGATAAACATGTCGTTGTTCATCATTTTTTCAACAACCGGGTGTCTGCCGTCTTTAATGTCGATGACACCATTTTCGTTAATTTTCGGTCTGCAATAATTATTCTGCTCTGCCACAACTGCAAGTGATACAAAGGCATCTAATTTTGCAACTGCCTTTGCTGTTCTCTGGATACGCACGACTTCCTCCGCAATCGTATTGCGCACTTCGCAGAATAAGTCGTATTCTAAATTTATCAGCTTATCCTCAGCACCTAAAATCATATCCTCTAGTTCTTTTAATTCCGGTGTGATATAGCGTTCTGCATTTGCAAGCGTCTGTTTTCTTGTATAGTAATCCGGCACAAGCTCTTTGTAGGAATTTGTGACCTCTAAGTAATAGCCAAAAACTTTGTTATACTTAATTTTCAGATTTTTAATCCCGGTTTTTTCCCGTTCTTTTGCTTCTAACTCGGCAAGCCAGGTTTTTCCCTCTGTCTTTGCATGGCGGTATTTGTCTACATTCTCGTTATAGCCGTCTTTTATCAGACCGCCCTCCCGCACCGATATCGGCGGCTCTTCTAAAATCGCGCGGTCAATTAATTCATGCAGTTCGGTGAGTGCGTCCATATTCTCCTGCACATCTGTGAGCAGTTCACAGTGAAAATCCTCCAGCAGGCTTTTGACTGGCGGCAGCATACCAATGGAATTTTTAAATGCAATTAAATCCCTCGGATTTGCAGACATATATGTAACACGCGTAATCAGACGCTCTAAATCATAAATTGGATTTAAGTATTCCCTTAATTCCTCTCTTGTAATCATGTGTTTATTAATTTCTGCAATGGCATCCTGTCTTTTTTCAATCTCTGCCTTGTCAATTAACGGCTGCTCGACATACGAGCGCAATAATCGTGCACCCATTGCCGTTTTTGTCTTATCTAATACCCAGAGCAGAGAACCTCTTTTCTGCTTTTCACGCATAGTTTCCACTAACTCTAAGTTTCGTCTGGTGGAACTGTCGATAAGCATGTATTTTCCGGTGGAATACGGATGAATGGAAGAAATATGCTCTAAATTATTTTTTTGTGTTTCATATAAATATTTTAAAAGTGCACCCGCTGCAATTGTTCCGTAAGCATAATCATTTAATCCAAGCCCCTCTAAGCTGTTTACATGAAAATGTCCCTTTAATGTTGTTGATGCCGTCTCATCGCTGAAATACCATGCATCTAAGGAATATATCGTAATGCCTAACCGATGACGCATATCCTCCAAATCCACACCACTCATATAAAAGCTTTCGTTGCACACAATTTCCGATGGGGCAAATTTATTAATCTCATCAATTAATTTCCGTTCCGAGTCAACTTCTGTCACATAATAATCACCGGTGGATACGTCTGCTAAGGAAATGCCGTATTTGTCTGCAAGATAGACGATACACATGATATAGTTGTTTTTGGACTCATCCAACGCCTGGATATCCATATTCGTTCCAGGTGTTACCACACGGATGACTTCTCTTTTTACAATGCCTTTTGCAAGCTTCGGATCCTCCACCTGCTCACAGATGGCAACCTTGTGTCCATTTGCAACCAGACGGTTTAAATAACCTTCTACTGCATGAAACGGAATGCCGCACATCGGGGCGCGTTCCTCCATGCCACAGCTTTTTCCGGTTAAGGTCAGTTCTAATTCTTTTGAAACTAAAATTGCATCATCAAAAAACATTTCATAAAAATCGCCAAGGCGATAAAATAAAATACAATCTTTATATTCTTCTTTGGTTTGCAGATAATGCTGCATCATTGGTGTAAATTCTGCCACTTATGTTACTTCCTTCCATTATTCGCCACATTTTACGCAAACGGCTGATATTTTTTTATTACCGCTTCCGCAACCTTTAATCCGTCCATTGCCGCAGAAGTAATTCCGCCGGCATATCCGGCACCTTCCCCGCAGGGATAAATGCCATTTATGTTTGCCTGAAAACTGTCATCCCTGTTTATCCGAAGTGGAGATGAGGTTCTGCTTTCCACCCCGGAAAGAATGGCATCCTCTCTGTCAAATTCCGGAATGTGCTTTGCAAACGCATGCATCCCTTCAATAAACGACTGCTCCATTTCCTCCGGGAAAAGCCCTCTTAAATCTGCAAAAGAGACAGCACCTTTTGTTTCCGAGGAAAACGAACCATAAGAGCTGCTTATCCGGTGGTTACAATAATCCCCGAATAACTGCTGTGGGATTTTTCCTTTTCCAAGCGCATAGGCTTTCTCTTCTAAATTCCGTTGGAAACGGACTCCGGCAAGTGCGTCTGTTCCGTCAAAATCGTCCGGCGTTACGGACACAATAATTGCACTGTTGGCATTTTTACTGCCACGGTCGGAATAACTCATACCGTTTACTGCCAGACGTCCTTCTTCCGAAGATGCGTTTACCACGTAACCGCCCGGACACATGCAGAAAGAATATACACCACGTCCGTTGGAAAGATTTGCAGTCACTTTATAAGGCGCAGCCTCTAATTTATCAAAATATATTTCCCCATACTGGGTTTTATTAATAAACTGCTGTGGATGCTCCACACGGAAGCCTGCTGCGAATGACTTTGGCTCCATATGAAGCTTCGTCTGTGCTAACATCTCAAACGTATCCCTTGCACTGTGGCCTAATGCCAGAATGCAGATGTCTGTTTCACAGGTATTTCCATCGGCTGTTTCTACCGCAGTTATCGCATCATTTTCCACTTTAACACCGGTAACACATGTATCAAATAAAAAAGTTCCGCCGAGCTTTATGATTTCTTCGCGCATTTCTTTTATAACTTCTGCTAATATATCCGTTCCAATATGTGGCTTGCTATCATAAGTTATTTTTTCCGGCGCACCAAAGCGGACAAAGGTGTCTAATACGAATTTATTTCTTCCGACAGGGTCTTTTACAAGCGTATTTAATTTTCCGTCAGAAAAAGTTCCAGCACCACCCTCTCCAAACTGTACATTGGATTTTGTATCAAGAACCCCGGTTTCCCAAAACTTTAAAACATCTTTGGTACGCTCTTCCACTTTTTTCCCGCGTTCAAAAATAAGCGGGCGATAGCCCTCTTTTGCCAGAAGATATGCTGCAAAAAGACCTGCAGGTCCGGCTCCTATAATCACCGGTCTGTTTTTTAACCGTTCCTCTCCGTGCGCAGGCACTTCATATTTTTTTTCTTTAACCAAAGTGACATTCCGGTCTTTGGTATGCTTTAAAATTTTATCTTCTTCCGGGACAGAAACATCTACTGTATATACGAAGAACAGCTCTGGCTTCTTCCTTGCATCAATTGACTTTTTGACGATTTTAAGAGTCTTTATCTGTCCTTTTTTTATTTTTAAAATTTTTTCGACTTTCTGATATAACTGCTCCATGGTATGTTCCACAGGCAGTTTTATCTGGCTGATTTTAATCATTTTTCTATTCCTATCTTATCTGTTTAATGCGGCGTGATATCCGGCAACATATCCGCTCGACCATGCCCACTGTAAATTATATCCGCCACAGGTTCCGTCGATATCAACGACCTCCCCGGCAAAATAGACATTGGAAACAAGCTCTGATTGCATCGTCTTATTATCAATATCTTTGGTAAACACGCCTCCGGCACACACCTGCGCCTGCTCAAAGGACCTTCCGGCTTTTACATGAACGGTTATTTTTTTGCATTTTTTTGACAATTGCTGAAGCTGTCGCTTTGAAATGCCAGATGCTTTCTTTTGAAGCTCAATGCCAGCTTCTTTTAACAGGACATCTGCAAGCTTTCGGTTAAAAAGACCAACCATTGCCTCTGTGGCTGTTTTCTCCCCGGCGTAGGTATGAAAACGTTCCCAGAGCAGTTCCTTAAAATTATCCTCCGAGATTTCTGGCATAAAATCTAAAACTGCCTGCACCGGCTTTTTTTGTTTTAAAGCCTTTGTGGCAAAACGGCTGACCTGAAATACCGGAATGCCGGATATTCCGTAATCGGTTAACTGTAATTCACCGGATTGCTTTTGCAGCTCTTTTCCCTCGGAAATAATCGTTACATTTCCGCCAACCCGGACACCGGATATCTGTTTAAAATATTTTTCTTCGCACTCAAGTGCAGTAAGCGCCGGAACAATATCCGAAAAGCGATGTCCGAATTGTTTGATAAATGGAATTGCACTTCCATCACTTCCGGTTTTTGGGGCTGCTAAAAGTCCGGTTGCAAAAATAATATTTTTTCCAAAATAATTTTCAAGATTTGTATGTAGGAGAAAGCCATCTGTTTTTTCCTGTATTGCTTCTATCACGCATTCCGTGAATACAGGAATAGAAAGACGGTTTAGTTCCATGCGGAACACATCTACGACAGAAGCAGCCTGCTCGCTTGCCGGATAATAATATCCGTTTTTATTTTTGGGGAAAATGCCAAGTTCTTTAAAAAAAGCAATTGTTTCTTTAAAACCAAACTGCTCCATTACAGGCAGCACAAATGCAGGGTCTTCCCCTCTGTAACAGGTAATCCCCTGCAATTCGTTGGTATAATTGCATTTTCCGTTTCCGGTAGATAAAATTTTTTTCCCTACACGGTCTTTATGCTCCAAAATAGCTGTCTTAGCGCCGTTTCGTGCTGCTGTAACTGCAGCCATAAGCCCGGCTGCACCGCCGCCAATCACTAAAACATCAAATTGATTTTTTTGATTAATTTTCATTTTTCCTCACATAAGTACATTCTTTCTAAAAAACCTTTATTATTCTACCATAACTAAAAGTAACATTCAAATATTCTAAGAAGAATAATTTTCAAGAAACTCATATAATTCCGTATCTGTCTCAATAAAAAATCCTTTCGTAATTTTTTCTTTTATTTCATCCGGAAGCTGCCCGGTTGAAATGGAGGTTTCATAGTAAATAGTCTTTTTGTCGGAATGGTAAATCACAATTTTTCCATTTTCACTTGCAATATAATATTTGGCACTCGGAAGAAGGGACATACTTTCTGTCATATCTTCGGAATTTTCGGTATCTTTTGAAAGAGTTATATTTTCGCTCTCCGGCTGCCTTATAATATTCTGGTCAATCCATAACGCCCCGGCAGTCAGAAACACAATCAAAAAGCAAATACTTATCATTTTTTTCATAATCATCACCTATGATAAGTATTTGCCCATTTTCATTTTCTTATACAATTTGTTATCGCAATAAATGCATTTTCTGTGCCAGTCTTACTAATGTGGCACCCTTCGGGAATTTCATAATCTCTTCTTCTGTCAGTCCTTTTAAAAGAAGTAACACAACAGCATAAACTACTACGCCGGCTAAAATACTGAAAATAGTCGCAAGTGCATTTACCCGGAGCAGATAAAGCATAAATTTATAGGTAAAAAATACTGCAATGCCCATAATTCCAGCAGCAACTCCCGGTATGACAAAGGTCCTTTTTATTTCCTGTCTATATCCGCTGTACTTCCGGACGGAATGTGAATTTAACAGGCACATTAAAAGTCCGAAAAATGCATTCGCGTATACAACCGCATATATATTTAAGTCAAAAACATACATTAACACGACCAGTAATCCGATGTGAAGCACCAGTGCAATCAATGCATTTTTTACCGGTTCTTTCATACGGTTAATTCCCTGTAACAACCCATTTGATAAGGTGGAAAGGGAAAAGAATATAATGGAAACACAGCCCAAGCGAAGCATATTCGCCGCAAGCTCGGTGGAATCACTAAATAAAAGCTGCAAAATCGGGGATGCAAGCACACCCATTCCAACTGCACATGGGAATGCCACCACCATAATAAAACGGATTGCCGTGTTAATCTGTGCGCGCACTGCATCTTTCCTTCCGTTTGTATAGGCAGCCGTCAGTGCCGGAACGGATGACGCTGCAAGTGAGGATGCAATTGCAATCGGAACGTTGATGAGTGTCTTATATTTTCCAGTATAAATACCGTTCCACTCACTGATATCGTTTGTGGAATATCCTTGGATATGTGCAATGTTTTTAAAAATAGCCTGGTCCAAAATTGCATTACAGTTATAAATTGTTGTACTTAAAAGTACCGGAACAATGGTCATAATCAGTACACGAAAGACATTCTGATAGGATTCTGTTTTGCTGCTGGTATCCCGGCGCATCTGTCGTTTAAAAATACGTTTGTATGCCAGAAACAACATTCCAAGGAATAAAAGTGCAAACACTGCTCCCATATTGGTACCCAGTGTTCCACCTGCAGCACCGTAAGCAGACCCATACTTTTCTTTATTTCCAAGCACTGCTCCGATTCTTGCCCCATATCCATAGAGGATATAGGCAGCTGCAATACTGACAATCGCATTGACAATCTGTTCGATAATCTGTGAAATGGCACTCGGCATCATGGTACCAAGTCCCTGGAAAAATCCACGTAAGACTCCTAATACAGCAACTACCAGTATTGTCGGTGCCAGAACCTTCAACGCAAAAATACTAAGGGGCGTATTCAGCATGTTTGTGAAGAATGACGCACCAAAGAAAAGAATCAAACTTGCAGTAAGTCCGGTACCGGTTGCTAAAAGCAGGGCACCTTTTACAATTCGATATGCATTTTTTCTTTGCCCCTTCGAGACACGGGCAGATACCAGCTTGGATACCGCCAATGGCAGGCTGTATGCAGAAATAATCAGCAGGATATTATAAATTTCAAAGGCTGCACTGTAATAACTGTTACCGGTATCTCCGATGATATTGGTCATCGGGATACGATAGAGCAGACCAATTATCCTGCTGACTATAGAGGCAATTGCAAGAATGGAACCCTGTACTAAAAAGTTGGAGTCACTCTTTTTTCCTGAACTCATAAATTTACCTCAAGTAATTTTCGAAATAATTATTTTGCGGAAGGTGGTGTAAACTCATCTTCTGTTGCATAGATATTTAATTTCTTCTCCATATCATTTAACAATACACATACCATGGTTTTGCCCTGATTTAATGTGATTTCATTTCCAGAAGCGTCATAGTATCTGGTTGGCTCGTTTTCGCTTGCTTTCTTCCATGTCACATCAATTACTTTACCGTTAGTAATATATTTTCCGGTTCCTTCACCGGTGCTCTCAACATCCAGATAACCGTGTGCATCATCTAACTTGGTATAATCGCAGTACTGAAGCAGAATGTTCTTAAATGCAAGCTGTGTGCCTGTATTTTCATCCATATGCTCTTTTTTATAC
>CAKRCJ010000050.1 GCA_934307185.1 uncultured Roseburia sp. | reverse complement strand
GATGAAAAGTGATATCGAAATTGCACAGGAAGCAAAAATGCTGCACATTAGAGAAGTGGCAGCGCAGTTAGGAATTGAAGAGGACGATTTGGAATTATATGGAAAATATAAAGCAAAATTGTCAGATGAACTGATGGAACGTGTAAAGGATAATCCGGACGGAAAGCTCATTCTTGTCACAGCCATTAACCCTACTCCGGCGGGCGAAGGAAAGACAACTACAAGCGTCGGGTTAGGACAGGCATTTGGCAGACTCGGGAAAAAAGCTGTCATCGCGTTAAGAGAGCCTTCTTTAGGTCCTTGTTTTGGCATCAAAGGTGGCGCTGCAGGCGGCGGCTATGCCCAGGTTGTACCGATGGAAGATCTGAATTTACATTTCACCGGTGATTTTCATGCGATTACATCTGCAAATAATCTTTTGGCTGCTTTGCTTGATAATCATATCCAGCAGGGAAATGAGCTTGGAATTGACCCAAGACAAATTGTTTGGAAACGTTGCCTTGACATGAATGACAGAGTATTGCGTAATATTGTAGTAGGCCTTGGAAGCAAGATGGATGGAACGGTAAGGGAAGACCACTTTGTTATCACAGTTGCCTCAGAAATTATGGCAATTTTATGTCTTGCAGATGATATGCATGATTTAAAAAAACGTCTGGGAAGAATTATCGTTGCCTATACTTATGAGGGAAAGCCGGTGACAGCAGATGACCTTTGCGCAACTGGAGCTATGGCAGCTCTTTTAAAAGATGCATTAAAACCGAACATAATCCAGACCTTAGAGCATACACCAGCGATTGTCCATGGTGGACCATTTGCAAATATTGCACACGGCTGTAATTCGGTCCGTGCAACCAAAACCGCATTAAAATTAGCAGATTACGTGATTACAGAGGCAGGCTTTGGTGCAGACTTAGGAGCAGAAAAGTTCTTTGATATTAAATGCCGGATGGCAGGCTTAAAACCGGATGCAGTTGTTTTAGTTGCAACAATCCGTGCTTTGAAATATAATGGTGGAGTCGCAAAAGCTGATTTGGCAGAAGAAAACTTAGATGCCTTGAAAAAAGGAATTGTAAATCTTGGGAAGCATATCGAGAATTTACAGAAATATGGTGTTCCTGTTGTTGTAACATTGAATTCGTTTGTGACAGATACAAAAGCAGAGACAGACTTTGTCGAACAGTTCTGCCAGGAAAGAGATTGCGAGTTTGCACTTTCCGAAGTCTGGGAAAAAGGCGGCGAAGGTGGAATTGCTCTCGCACATAAAGTGCTTGATACTTTAGAGAAAAAAGAAAGTCATTTCAAAGTATTATACAAAGATGACCTTTCATTAGAAGAAAAAATAGAAACAATTGCAAAAGAAATTTATGGCGCAGATGGTGTAACTTATTCGCCGGCAGCAAAAAAAGAATTAAAACGCATTGCAGAGATGGGCTTTTCCCATGTTCCTGTCTGCATGGCAAAGACACAGTATTCTTTGTCGGATGACCAGACAAAGCTTGGCCGTCCAAGTGGTTTTACTATTAATGTAAGAGAAATATATGTTTCTGCCGGAGCAGGCTTTGTGGTAGCAGTTACCGGAGCAATCATGACAATGCCAGGACTTCCGAAGAAACCGGCAGCATATGGAATTGATGTAAATGACGATGGAGTAATCACCGGATTATTCTAATTGTCCAAAATTAAAATTTAGAGGATGAAAATATGACACAAATTATTGACGGAAAAAGAATTTCGCAGGAAATCAAAGACGAATTAAAAGAGAAAGTTGCAGTATTAAAAGAGCAGGGCAAAGAAGTTGCATTGGCTGTCGTTCAGGTAGGAAATGACGCAGCATCTTCTGTTTATGTCAGAAATAAAAAGAAGGCTTGTGAATACATTGGCATCCGCTCGTTGTCCTACGAGCTTCCAGAAGAGACAACAGAGCAGGAATTATTAGATTTAATTGAAAAATTAAATGAGGATGCTTCTGTCAACGGAATACTTGTCCAGCTTCCGGTACCAGAACATATAAATCCGGATAAAATTATACAGGCAATCTCTCCCAAAAAAGATGTGGACGGATTTCATCCTCAGAATGTCGGAAAACTTGTGATAGGTGAGAAAGGCTTTGTATCCTGTACACCAGCCGGTGTCATCGAATTATTAAAGCGTTCTGATGTTGCAATAGAAGGAAAACACTGTGTTGTTGTCGGAAGAAGTAATATTGTCGGTAAGCCGATGGCACTTCTTATGCTGCGTGAAAATGCAACCGTTACAATTGCGCATTCAAAAACCAAAGATTTAAAGGAAATCTGCAAATCTGCAGATATCTTAATTGTTGCAGTCGGTAAGCCTTGTTTTGTTACAGCAGATTATGTAAAAGAAGGTGCCGTAGTAATTGATGTCGGAATACACAGGGATGAAAATAATAAACTCTGCGGAGATGTAAAGTATGACGAAGTGGCACCAAAGGTATCTGCAATCACGCCGGTACCGGGTGGTGTCGGACCAATGACAATTGCAATGTTAATGAATAATTGCGTAGAAAGCCTCAAGCTGCAATAGGTTTCTGTAATCTGTTGCAAGAAAAAAGATGTATAATTAGAAAGGGTTTCCTATGAAATGTGCGAAATGTGGAGCTGAGCTGAAAAAAGGCTGCCTATATTGTTCTGTATGTGGTCATGAAGCACAAATGGTAAATGACTATTCTGTTTTAGAAGAGGATTATCTGAAAGCTCTTTTAGCGGAGGAGGCAAAAAACAATCCTTCCAACCAGAAGGAAAATGTCACAAGAAAAAAGACAGAAAACCATAAAAAGAAAAAAAAGCAGACACCATGGATAATACTTATGTGTGCAGCCGTTGCAGCTGTCAGTGTTTCTGTTGCAGCAATTGCTTATGTAAAATATAAAAACAACAATTCTTATGACTATCAGATGGAAATGGCAGCAAAAGAACTGACTGACCGGAATTATGAGAATGCACTTTCATATTACAAAAATGCGCTTGCACTCGCTCCGGATGATATTGCAGCAAGAATTGATATGGCAGATGTGTATATGGAGCAGAAAGAATATGAATCTGCACTGGTTCTTTATATGGAGACAATTACGCTTGACAAAAAAAACAAAGAAGCCTATCAGGGACTGATTACCATTTATGAGGAAAAGGGGCAGTATGATAAGATAAAAGAACTTGCTGCGCAGGTGACAGATAAGGACTTACTGGAGCTTTTTTCAGGCTATATTGTAGCAAATCCTGTGTTTTATCCAGATGCAGGAACCTGTGATATTTATACAGAGGTTACTATCTTTTCCATTGAAGACTCTGATATTTATTATACAATTGATGGCTCTGACCCTACGGAAGATGGTATTCTTTATACGGACGACGGAATTGAGCTTGACGAAGTAGGAAGCTATACCATAAAAGCTGCCTGTCGGAATGAAAAAGGGATTTACAGTGATGTTGTAACATCCAAATATAAAGTAAAAGCAGTTGCACCGAGGTATCCGAAAGTATCACCAGATGGTGGAACTGTGGAAGGTGTCACATTTGTGACAATTACAGCAGAAGACGACTGCAGTATTTATTATACATGGGACGGCTCAAATCCGGGCACGGATTCTGAATTATATACGGAACCAATTGAAGTTCCGGAAGGAAATAATATCTTATCGGTCATTGTAATAAACAATAAAACAAAACTTGCAAGTGAAGTTTATCGCACGAATTTTATCTGTCGTCCGTCGGCAGAAGAATAGAAAAACGGCTGTACGAAATTCATTCGTACAGCCATTTTTTTATTCTTCCTCCGGAATAAATTCAATCAAATCTTTTCCTAATTTAGAAACCCTTGCAAGGGAGTAAACGGTAACACCCTGTGCATTTAGTTTTTCACGGCCGGGCTGGAAAGACTTTTCAATCAGAATACCAACACCTGCAACGGATGCACCGGCTTCCTCTAATAACCGGATAGCACCACTTGCCGCTTCACCGTTTGCGAGAAAGTCATCAATGATAAGAACGTTATCACCGGACTGTATAAACTGATGGGATAAGGTTAATTCATAACTGGTTCCTTTTGTAAAAGATGTAACAACTGTCTGAAGAAGATTATCATTTAAAACTTTAGATGGCTGTTTTTTTAATATAATCATCGGAACCTGTAATGCAATTGCAGCCATAAGTGCCGGAGCAATTCCGGAGCTTTCGATGGTAACAACCTTTGTAATACCGTTGTCTTTGAAACGTCTTGCAAATTCTTCACCAATTTTCTGCATTAAAACCGGGTCCACCTGATGATTAATAAAACCATCTACTTTTAAAATGTTTTCTGTCAGGGCATGTCCTTCTTTTAAAATTTTTTCCTCGAGTTCCTTCACAATGTCACCTCATAAATATGTATTGTTTTCTGTTATTCTAGCATAAATATGTGTGAGAAAAAAGCCTAATTGTTATTTTCTTCAAAAAATTCAGGATAAAGCTCCTCAATTAAATGGTCCAAAAAAGCTTCCGTCAAGTCCGGATACTGTTCTGTAAGGAAATGGGACATAACCTCATAACGTTTAAAATAAATATCCCCATTTAACGTATCTGCCACAAAATTTTCATCAATATCTGCCGGGCTGTAAGTGGAGCGGAACCAGGATAAAACTTCAGCTTCACGATTAACTTCAGCATCTGCCTGTTCTCCAAGCTTTTTTAACTGCAAAAAGGAAATAACGCCGATGACAAAGAAAATCAAAAGCATAATCCCCATTACAATATTCAGCATGATTTTCATATAATCAGCTAAAGAAACCGGGAGAATACCAAGATCCATCAGAATTAAAAGAATAAAACCTAAAATACTTACAAGCAGAAAAGAATAAGCAGTGGATTTTGTGTCTTCTTTTTTTGATTGTTTGGAAACATAAACTTTCATAATAAACTCACTTTCTTAAGTTGTTCGCAGAGTCTGTAAAGACTGTTTATAAATATTATATTTGATTTGCTAGACTGTAGCAATGATTATATGCTATAATTTTCTCATTATGAAGATAACAATATTATGTGTAGGAAAAATCAAAGAAAAATTTTACAGAGATGCTATTATAGAATATGAGAAACGGCTGAGCCGCTATTGTAAAACAGAAGTAATTGAAGTGGCAGATGAAAAAACGCCGGATAATGCCAGTGAGAATATGGATCTTTTGATTAAGGAGAAAGAAGCCGAGCGCATGGAGAAGTATATCCGGGATAATGCATATGTCATTGCACTTGCAATTGAAGGCGAACAGTTAGATTCGGTAAAGCTGTCGGAAAAGATAGCACAGCTTGGCGTGTCAGGTATCAGCCATATTATTTTTATAATCGGAGGCTCCCTTGGATTGTCGGAGCGTATTTTAAAGCGGGCAGACTATAAGCTGAGTTTTTCCAAAATGACATTTCCGCATCAGCTCATGCGTGTCATCTTATTAGAACAGATTTACCGTAGTTACCGCATTATCAATAACGAACCATATCATAAATAAACGGAGGTTTATCATTTATGCTAAGGATAAAAGAATACTGCCTTGCAAAAAGCTTAGAGGAGGCATACGAACTGAACCAGAAAAAGTCAAACCGGATATTAGGCGGCGGTTTATGGCTGAAAATGGGAAACAGAAATGTTATGACAGCCATCGATTTAGGCGGACTTTCCCTGGATCAAATCGAGGAGACGGACGATGAATTTATCATCGGCTGTATGGTTACCCTGCGGGATTTAGAAGTACATAAGGGTTTAAATGAATATACAGGCGGTGCAGTAAAAGAGAGTGTCCGCCATATTGTAGGCGTGCAGTTCCGAAACTGTGCAACCGTAGGCGGAAGTATTTACGGACGGTTTGGTTTTTCTGATGTGCTGACACTTTTTGCTGCAATGGACTGTTCTGTTGAATTATATAAGGCGGGAACAGTTAAAATCCGTGATTTCATAAAAATGCCGTATGATAACGATATTTTAATCGCATTGCATGTGAAAAAGCAGCCAATAAAAATAACTTATTTGTCTATGCGTAATTCGGCAACCGATTTTCCGGTGCTTGCAGTTGCTGTTTCTGAATATGAGGAAAAAATACATGTCAGTATCGGTGCAAGACCGGTAAAAGCCGAGGTTTTCGAATATGAAATGTCAGAAAAAGAAAATCTGCTGCAGTTTTCAGAGAAAGTAAAGAAGGATTTCCCTTTCGGAAGCAACCGGAGGGCAGGAGAGGACTACCGCAGGCATCTTGCCGGAGTTCTTGTAAAAAGAGCCTGTGTAGCAAACAGCAGATAATGAATTTTGGAGGAAAATGCAATGAAAATACATTTGTGGTTAAATGGCAGGGAGATTTCCGATGAAATTGAGCCGGATCTGCCATTGTTAGAATATGTAAGGTCCAAAGGCTGTTATAGCGTAAAGCGTGGCTGTGAGACATCAAACTGTGGGCTTTGTACCGTGTGGCTTAATAAAAAGCCGGTGCTTTCCTGCTCCGTACTTGCGGCAAGAGCTGACGGAAAAGAAATCGTCACCTTAGAAGGGGTGAGTGAAAGGGCAGAGGCATTTGGAACGTATCTTGCTTCATTCGGTGGAGAACAGTGCGGCTTCTGCAATCCGGGCTTTATTATGAATGTGCTTGCGATGGAGGACGAGTTAAAAAATCCGACAGAGCAGGAGATAAAGGAATACCTTGCAGGAAATCTATGCCGGTGCAGCGGCTATGAGAGCCAGCTTCGTGCCGTGAAAGAATACTTAAACCGGGAGGAAAAATAAAATGAAATATGTAAATGCTCCTGTGATAAAAAAAGATGCGATGGCATTAGTAACTGGAAAACCGGTTTATATGGATGATATTGCGCCAAAGGACTGTCTGATTGTAAAGGTATTAAGAAGTCCTTACGCACATGCCCTTGTTGCGGATATTAATACTGCAAATGCCTTAAAACAGGAAGGCATCGAATGTGTTTTGACTTACAAAGATGTTCCAAACCGAAGATTTACGATGGCAGGACAGACCTATCCGGAGCCAAGTCCTTACGATAGATACATTTTAGAGAAGCGTGTCCGGTTTGTGGGTGACCCGGTCGCAATCGTTGCCGGAACAACGGAAAAGGCAGTTGACCGGGCATTAAAGCTGATTAAAGTAAAATATGATGTTTTAGAGCCGGTGCTTGATTATCACACGGCAAAGGATAATCCGATTTTAGTACATCCGGAGGAGGACTGGAAGGCAATGTGTCCGGTCGGAGCGGACAATCAAAGAAATCTGTGTGCGTCCGGCTTTGACTGCGACGGCAATGTGGACGAGGTCATGAAGCAGTGTGACATTGTGCTTAAGGATACGTTTCATGTAAAGGCAGTACAGCAGACCATGATGGAAACTTTCCGGACAACCACGTATCTTGATACCTATGGAAGATTAAATGTTCTTTCCTCCACGCAGATTCCGTTTCATGTAAGAAGAATTTTAGCAAATGCCCTAGATATTCCAAAAGCAAAGGTAAGAGTCATAAAACCGCGGATAGGCGGAGGCTTTGGAGCAAAGCAGACGGTTGTCACGGAGGTCTATCCGGCAATTGTAACGATGAAAACAGGCAAGCCTGCCAAAATGATATATACAAGGGAAGAGTCTTTGACTGCGTCTTCTCCGCGCCATGAAATGGAAGTTACCGTGACACTTGGTGCAATGAATGACGGAACAATCCGGGCATTTGATGTCTATACTTTATCCAATACCGGAGCATATGGAGAACACGGTCCTACAACCGTAGGCCTTAGTGGCCATAAATCCATTCCAATGTACCAGACAGAAGCGTTCCGCTTCCGGTACGATGTCGTATATACCAACCATATGTCAGCAGGCGCATACCGTGGCTATGGTGCAACGCAGGGGATTTTTGCAGTTGAATCCATGGTAAACCATCTTGCGGCAAAGTTAAAAATGGACCCGCTTGAAATCCGCTATAAAAATATGACGCACGAAGGAGACCGGATGCCGGCATATTATGGCGAGACTGCAAACAGCTGTAAATTAGAGGACTGTTTAAGACGTGCTGCACAGATGATAGAATGGGACAAAAAGCCGTTACGGAGAGTTATGCCGGACGGAAAAATACGGGCGCTTGGATCTGCGCTGGCAATGCAGGGCTCTGCCATTTCCAACTGCGATGTCGGATCTGTTACGATTAAACTGAGTGATGAAGGCTTTTATAATGTGATTGTCGGCTGTACCGATATGGGAACCGGGTGTGACACGATTATTGCACAGTTTGTAGCAGACTGCATGGATACGGACATTAACAACATTGCCGTATATGGTGTGGATACGGATACCTCCCCATATGATTCCGGCTCCTATGCCTCAAGTACCACTTACCTGACCGGAATGGCTGCGGTAAAAGCATGTGAGCTGCTCAAGGGAAAAATAAAAGAGCTTGCTGCAAAGCTGTTAGACGAAGAAGAGAAATCGTTGGAATTTGACGGAAAAAGAGTCTTTTCAGAGCAATCTGGCAAAGAAGTATCCCTTTTTGCAATTGCAACCGCTTCCATGGTAAATAATGAGATTGCACTTGAAGTGACCTACAGCCACAGCTCCCCGGTATCGCCACCGCCGTTTATGGCGGCGTGTGCAGAAGTGGAGGTTGACCCGGAGACAGGTGCCATTTCACTGCTTGACTACACCGCCTGCGTTGACTGCGGAACGGTCGTAAACAAAAATCTTGCAAAAGTACAGACCGAGGGCGGACTTTTACAGGGCATCGGCATGACCTTATATGAGGATATCTGGTACAATGAGAGAGGGGTAAACCTTTCAAATTCGCTTATGCAGTATAAAATACCGACAAGACTGGATTTTGATAAAATCCGTGTGGATTTTGAAAGCAGCTATGAGCCGACTGGACCATTTGGCGCAAAATCAATTGGGGAAATTGTAATTAACACCCCGGCGCCTGCGATTGCACAGGCAATATATCACGCAACGGGTGTCTGGGTAAACGAGCTTCCGATCACACCGGAAAAAATCTTAAAAGGAATGCATGTGATTTGAAAATAAATCTTATTTTACTGGCAGCCGGCTATTCGAAACGGTTTGGGGACAGAAAGCTGCTTGTTCCGATAGATGATAAACCATTGTATGAAGTTACAATCGATAAGCTGTTACAGCTTGAAAAAGAAAATGAGCACAGGAAGCTTTTGGTTGTGACTTCTTATGCAGAAATCATCGATTACTGCAAAGAACATGCCATTGATTATGTGACAAACTGCGGTGTACAGAATACCGGGATTGCTTCGTCCATCAAAGCAGCGCTCATCCATTTAATGAAGACAGCAGACAGAGAAGATAACCAGCCGTCCTGTGATGTGTTCTTTCCGGCGGACCAGCCGTTTTTAGATGTTTTTGAAGTGGCGGATTTTTTAGAACAATTTGCTTCCAAGCAGAAAAATATTGGTACGATGTCATGCCAGGGAGAATGGCGGACGCCAAATGCTTTTTCCGAAATCTATCGGAAAGAATTGCTTAACCTGCCACCGGATAAAGGTGGAAAATATGTAATGCTTGGTCACAAAGAAGATGTGTTTGTGTATGTATCAGAAAATGAAATGCAGTTTTTTGATATTGATACAAGAAAAGATTATGAAAGCATAATAGATAAGCATTCTTCATAAACTTTGATATGAGTAAAAATAGTAAAAATCAGATACGCGAAAAAATGGTTCAAAATCTGGAATTGCCGAAAGATCTTATGCTGGGGGCTGCCATTGTGACAGTGACCGGAAGGAGAGAAGCACTCATTGAAAATTATAAGGGGATCTTGAATTTAGAAGAGTCCTTTATCAAAGTGCAGACAAAAAACTGCCGGATTACAATTACCGGATCACAATTGTCTGTAGAATATTATACGAATGAGGAAATGAAAATTACAGGACAGATTGACTCCATTCAGTACGAATATTAATGTTTGTCCTTTCTGTTATTAAATTTTTTCGCGGATATGTGTATGTACATCTTACTGGTTATGCTACAGAACGATTTTTAAATTTATGCGGAAACCGCAATATTTTAATCTGGAACTTAAAACCGGCTCCGGACGGATACTATTTTTATATGAGTGCGGACGGATACAAAAGCTTAAAGCCTATTTTAAAAAAGACAAAAACACGGGCAACAATTATAAAAAAATATGGCATTCCGTTCCAGTTGTTTTGCTACCGGAAACACAAAATTTTTCCGGTCGGAATAGCCTGCTTTGCCGGAATTTTATATTTCTGTTCCGGTTTTGTCTGGAATATTGAAGTAGACGGAAACTCCTATTTATCCGAAGATACCATTATAGAATTTCTGCAAACAGAGGGTGCAGGCTTTGGCAGCCGGAAAAAAACGATTGACTGTGCAAGTCTGGAAGAAAAATTACGGACAGAATACAGTGAAGTAATCTGGACATCCGTAAAAATTTATGGTACAAAAATGACAGTGCAGCTTCAGGAAAATCTGTTGCCGGAGGAAGAATATGAGACACAGACCGATGGTGTTTCTGATATTGTGGCAAAAGAGGATGGTGTCATTGCATCTATTGTTACAAGAAAAGGAACACCGCTTGTAACAGAAGCAATGGAAGTAAAAAAAGGCGATGTCTTAGTGAGTGGACGGGTAGACATTTGTAATGACGATGGAGATACGGTACAATACCTGTATCCTGGAGCAGACGCAGACATTATAGCAGAAGTAACTTATTACTATAATGAGGAAATAAATATCAATTATCAGGATAAAATAAAAACAGGAAGGACAAAAACAAATTATGCTGTGCGGATTTTAGATTATAATTTTA
Source organism: uncultured Roseburia sp. (assembly GCA_934307185.1). GTDB lineage: Bacteria > Bacillota > Clostridia > Lachnospirales > Lachnospiraceae > Roseburia. The sequence continues at coordinate 525 of CAKRCJ010000050.1, read as the reverse complement.
AAAATCCATTTTTTAAAAATAATTTTTTGCAGTATGATTTGTTTGAGGAGCCCGCACAATTACATTTTGCCGATAACTTTTATCTGCCCGTGTATCTGGTAAAATATCAGTATGAGGAGTATGAGCTTGTGAACGCAGTTTACACAAAAAAGCAGGCAAAAGACATTGCGGCAGTCCATTTTAAACAATATCTTTCAAATTTAGAACAAAAAGGTATTCAAATTCTGGAAAAAAATGTTATGATAGAAAAAAAAGAACAGAAATATGTGGTAAGTGGAACAATTAATGCCTATGAGTCGATTGTTTCCTATCAGCCGGCAGAAATTCTGGAAATAACGAGTGAAGAGAGGCAGCAATCGGATGAGTCTGACTGAAATATCTTTAAATATACCGACAGAACATGTGGCAAATGTATTCGGGCAGTTTGATGCCTATATAAAGAAAATTGAACGCACTCTTAATGTGACGGTTGTAGTTCGTGGAGATTCCATGAAAATAATAGGAAATGAACGTCAGATTAAGAGT
>CAKRCJ010000049.1 GCA_934307185.1 uncultured Roseburia sp. | reverse complement strand
TTACCGGGAATGCCTATGATTTATTACGGAGATGAATTTGCGATGCCCGGAGCAAATGATCCGGATTGCAGACGTGGCATGTACTGGGATAAAGAATACCAGGATAAAGAGATGTTTGAATGGTATAAGCAGCTGCTGAAGGTACGAAAAAACCATACATGTATCGTAGAAGGTGAACCGATTGAAATAGCTGCAAGGGATGAGGATGAGACGATCGTCATGATTAGAAAAAATGGCGAAGAGACACTCGCTTTGATCTTCAACTGCTGCAGCAGCGCAAGAGTGTTTAATGAGTATGCACAAAAATATGATTTACTTAGAGAGAATCTCTTTGATGGAAAAATAGAGGGGCTTGATGCCGCTGTAATAGTGCTATAAGAAATGAATGATAAAGGTAAATTAACGATGGATAAATATAACTAAAGTAATCTGCCTATTTTGCCGAAATAGAAATAAACTATATGAAAAGAAGGGGATAACATTATGAATAGCGAGCAGTATAAAAGGGCCAACAAACGTGTTTTTCTGGCAATTATAATTGTTTTTGGATATATTGCATTAACCGTATCTGCATCACTTGCAGTAAGTCACGGAGAGCACAAGACAAAGATTATGATACAGGCGGCAACAGCCGTTATAGTAATTGCAATTACTGTGTTTACTTATCTGATGAAAAAATCTACCCATTTATGTGAGGTAGTCATGACGATGACTATGATGATTGGGTATTTTATTGTAATTCAATTGAATTCAACAATCGGAACGTGGACCTACGCACTGCCATTGATAATTGCAACTATGGCCTATCTGGATAAGAAAATAGTTATGATTACAAATGGCATAGCATTGATTGCAAACATAGTTCATTTGCTGATACAGTCATATAGTGAGGGTACTATTTTACAAAATAATGTACTTGCGCTGTTTGTATTATTACTTGTTGCATATGCATCAAACAGCATTATACGTTTACTGGAAAAATTCTTTGAGGAAAATCTGCAGGAAATACAAAGTGTGGCCGACGCCCATGCAGAGTGCAATAATAAAATGGTAATTGTTGCAGAAAATATTTCAAAGCATTTTGGGGAAGCAAATAAAATGCTGGACAATCTGCAGGAGGCAATCAATGTAAGCCATAGTTCGATGAAGGACATTGCTGACAGTACAGAGAGTACAGCGGAAGCAATTCAGCGGCAGGTGGTTATGTGTACGGATATTCATGGAAATACCGATGTTGCAGAACAGGGAATTCGCGAGATGATACATGCGTCAGAGGAGACAGATAATACGGTAAAAGAAGGCGCACAGGTTATCGAACAGCTAAAGGAGCAGGCAGATAATGTAGCAAATGCAAGCAAAGTAACAGTGGAAGTTATTCAGAACCTGACAAGTAAAGTAGAAGAAGTAAAAACCTTTGTAGAGTCAATTATCAGTATATCAAATCAGACAAACCTGCTTGCTTTGAACGCTTCTATTGAAGCAGCCAGAGCCGGAGAAGCAGGAAAAGGATTTGCAGTTGTTGCGGATGAGATACGTGAACTTTCCGAACAGACCAAAGAGGCATCTACAAACATTACAGAAATTATCAATAAACTGAATGAGGATACAAAGAGGGCAAACGAAAGCATTTTAAATGCGGCATCATCTGTAGAAAAACAGAATAATCTGATTGATGATACGAGAGCGAAATTCGGAGCGGTAGGACAGTCTGTAGAACTTTTAATGAACGATATTAATGTTGCAGAGCAGAGTATTAAAAAGATATTAGATGCAACAGGCGTAATATCAGATAACATTAGTCATTTGTCAGCAACGGGTGAAGAAATTGCTGCATCTACAACAGAAGGACTGCGCATGGCAGATGTGACGGTAGAGGATATGACAAAGTGTAAAAAAATTCTGGAAAGTATTTATATATTGGCAGAGGATTTAAGAGATTCTGTAGAACATCAGAATAGTTTGTAAAGAAGAAAAGCAGTTATAATTAAAACCTATAGCAAACGCAAGGAATGTTCTATAGCCAAAAGAATTGACAAAGAACAAAAAGATGGATATAATCTCCAATATAAAGTAATTCCTACATAACATATCAAATAAGTAGGAAATGAAAGGAGATAAATCATATGAAAACAAATACAACTATAATGACAAGAAAATATATGTGTTGTTGTATGTGCTGTATGAAGGAATACGGTTTTATTTTCATATGATTTATACATCTGGGTGTTTCGGAAATAAGAAAAAGCAGGCAGTTGTGATAAACATATGACAACCACCTGCTTTTTTATAATACAAACACTTTGACAAATTACCGTATAAAAGCATATGAAGAAGAGATGAAAGAAAAAAGAAGAAATAGAAAGAATAGAGGAGAACAGATTATGAAACAGAATTTTGTAAAAAGAATTACAGCAGGAATTTTAACCGGAGTATTAGCAATTGGCCTTACAGCATGTGGCGGGGACAGCAATACAGCTACATCAGGAAATGAAAATTCAACCACGGATAGCAATATAGAAGCGGCAAAAAGTGCGGATAATGGAGATGTAACAGTAATAAATGCAGTCACAGGAGGTTCTCCAAAGCCTTATATTTCGGTCGAAGAGGACGGAAGTTATTCTGGCTATGACATTGAAGTGTTACAGGCGGTATTTGATAAGCTTCCACAATACAGCTTAAATCTCCAGACAGCAGAGTTTGATGCTATTTTTTCCGGTCTTACCGCAGGAAACTATCAAATTGCTGTTAATAATTTCAGCTACAACGAGAAAAGAGCGGAAAGTTACTACTATTCTTACCCATATGACGAGATAAAATACGTTTTTGTACAGAGAGCAGATGACAAGCCGCTTACCTCTTTACAGGATGCAGCAGACAGGGAATATAAAATCGAAGCAGGTGCCGGTGTAAACGTAACAAACGCAATTGAAAAGTGGAATGAGGAAAATCCGGACTCACAGATTGAAATTATTTACACAGAAGCAGACTTATCGGTTGTATTTGAACATATTCAGGATGGAACAAGTGATTTCAGGGTAGACGATTTGCCGATTTATAACAGTTACATTGAAGAGTTTGGCTTTGACGGATTACAGAAAACAGAATTGTCTGAGGAAGAGACAGCCAAATTCTCAACGGCATTAGATGCATATTTCCTGTTTCCTTTAAATGATGAGGGCAAAGCTTTACGTGAAGATGTCAATCAGGCATTAAAAGAGCTTTATGAAGATGGTACATTAGAAGAACTCTCACAGAAATATTTTGGAGCAAACCAGGTACCGTCAGCAGATAAATTTGAAACACCAATTAATTAGTAAAAAACAGACAGATTGTGGAGGATAGAATAAAATGGCAGAATTTGATTATGAAGTAGTAAATGGAAGAAAAATAAGAGTACGTCCGGTAGAAACAGTATCAGAAGTAGATGAAAACGGATATTTCCACAGACAGCCAAATCATTTTACAAAGGGCTTCGGACCGGGGGAAAATCCGGTAGAGAAGGGAAGATACCGTCTCGTATGGGCAAAATTATGCCACTGGTCAAACCGGGCTTCCATTGTCAGGGAGCTGTTAGGTCTTGAGGACGCAATCAGTGTAAATATGGTAGAACATGCACCACATGAAAAAAATCTTGGCTGGGAATTTGTTTATGATAAAGACAACGTTGACCCTGTTTTAAATATTCAGTTTTTAAGTGAAGCGTATTATAAAGCGGATGATGAATATACCGGAAGAACAACAGTACCGGCACTTATTGATGTGCAGACCGGAAAAGTAGTCAATAATGATTACCATAGGCTTACAAATTATCTGGAGGTTGATTTCAGGGAATTACAGGGAGAAAATGCACCAGACCTTTACCCGGAAGAGCTAAGGGAAGAAATTGATAAATTAAATATCTGGTTATTCCACAATGTAAATAACGGCGTATATAAAACAGCTTTTGCCCGTTCCAAGGAAGCCTTCTGGGATGCCTACAATGCCTTTTACGCAGCACTTGATATTTTGGAGGAAAGACTGGAAAACCGGAGATTTCTGTTTGGAGATTATGTGACAGACAGTGACGTAAGATTATATGTCACACTTGCAAGACTGGATATCCGTTATGCGTTCCAGTTAGGCCATACAAAAAAGAGACTTATCGATTATAAGAACCTCTGGGGCTATGCGAGAGACTTATATCAAATTCCGGCATTTAAAAATAATACATACTTCAAAGATTTTGCAAATCCATCCAATAAAAAAGCGGGACATCTGATGGAAACCTTCAATGCAAGATTTTTAGACGAAATTAATTTTGACGCATACTGGGGTGCGCCGGCAAATAGAGCGCACTTAAGCAGTGACCCTGGCAATAAATTAAAGATAAACAAATAAAACGCCATAATATCAAGACAGAACTAAAAAATTAAATCGTAAATTAATATATAAAAATCGAAAAAAGAACATACAGGAGGCATACAATGGCAGAATATATAGAAGTAAATGGAAGACAGATAAGAGTCCGTCCGACAGAAACCGTGAGCGAAGTTGATAAATATGGAAATTTCCACAGACAGCCAAACCATTTTACAAAAGGCTTTGGACCGGGAGAAAATCCGGTAGAAAAAGACAGATACATTTTATTTTGGGCGAAAGGATGCCATTGGTCGAACAGGGCATCCATTACAAGAGAACTGCTCGGCTTACAGGATGCCATTAAAGTAGAAATCGTAGGCTGGGATGATGATGCCTACGAAAAACCGTTAGGCTGGGAATTCTTAAATTCACCAAATCATATTAATAAGGAGACCGGAGCACAGTTTTTAAGTGAGCTGTACTACAACGCAGACCCGGAATATACCGGACGCGCAACTGTTCCGGCATTTGTGGATTACAAAGAGAAAAAAGTGGTTAATAACGATTACCACAGACTGACAAACTATCTGGAGGTAGATTTTAAACCATTTCAGAAGAAGGATGCACCGGACCTTTACCCAAAAGAGCTTCGGGAAGAAATTGATAAGTTGAACTGGTGGTTATTTGAAAATGTAAATAACGCTGTTTACAGAGCGCAGTTTGCACAGACCTTACAGGCATTTTCAGATGCATATGAAACCTTCTTTGCAGGGCTTGATGCGATGGAAGAGAGACTGGAAAACCGGAGATTTTTATTTGGGGACTATGTGACAGACAGCGATATCAGATTATATGTCACACTCGCAAGATTTGATGTTGCTTATTCAAGAAATATCGGACCATGCAAAAAACGTCTTGTCGATTACAAAAACCTCTGGGGCTATGCAAGAGACTTATATCAGATACCGGCATTTTACCACAATACTTACTTTAAAGATTTTGCGGCAAGTGTGGATTTAAGCAAAGCAGACCCGGATTACTGGGAGTCTACCTATTATGACATTGTAATTCCAGATACAGATTTTGACGCAATCTGGAAAACACCGACCGGCAGAGAGAGCTTAAGCAAAGACCCGGCAAACAAACTGAAGGTTCCAAATGATTTTTATAAACCTTTCAAATAAAAAATGCAGCAAGGAGCAAAAAATAGTATGGAAGCAGTACACGCAACCGAAGAATGGCAGAGAGCAGGCGTTCATTATATAAGAATACAGGCAATGTGTGTTGGTTTTAAAATTCCTCTGGAAGGAGAATTCGCAGATGACACAAAGGACAGTGATTACATATTAGTTCATGAAAATGGATTTCCGGTATCGACCTGCAGAGTAAGAATTGATGAAAACAATAATGGACATATTGAGCGCGTCGCAACGCTTGAGGAATACCGTGGCAGACATTATGGCGCACTTGGAATAAAAGCCGCAGAGCAGCTTCTTTCTGATAAAGGTGTAAAAAAAATATACATTAATTCAAGGGAGAAAGCGCTCGGCTTTTACGAAAAGTTAGGATACACACCGGATTTTTCCACACGTTCCGGTGGAGGCGAATTTGTGTGTATTATGACTTCAAAAGATTTATAAAAAGCGATTAAGCAGCAGACGGAGAAAAAACGATGGCAAAGTTATTTGATTTTGGAGCGGTATTAAACCAGCTTCCGGAGATTTTAAAATATCTTCCGACAACATTAGTTCTGGCAGTAAGCTCAATGATTATTGCATTAATAGTCGGAATGCTTCTTGCACTTATCAAAACAAAGAATATTCCTGTTTTAAAACAGATTGCAGGTGTGTACATATCATTAATCCGGGGAACACCGATTATAGTGCAATTGTATATTGCATACTTTGGAATTCCGATGATAACTAAGTATATTTACCAGCAGAATGGCTGGGAGTATCACAGCTCGACAACATCAGGGTTCGTGTATGCCATTATTGCGCTTTCCATTAACGAGTCAGCGTACATTGCAGAGATTTTCCGCGGGGCGCTTGCTTCTGTGGATGTGGGACAGATTGAGGCGGCAAGTGCAATCGGAATGACTTATTTCCAGACCTTCCGTAGAATTATTTTTCCTGAAATGATAGGTGTTGCATTGCCGGGACTTGGAAATTCCTTTATCGGACTGATTAAAGGAACATCGCTTGCCTTTGTATGTGCTGTTGTAGAGATGACTGCACAGGGAAAAATTATCGGAGGCAGGACATACCGTTACTTTGAGGTATATGTTTCACTTGCAATTATTTACTGGGCAATTACCTTCGTTGTTGAACAGGGAATAAAACTGATTGAGAAAAAAATGCAAATTCCGGACCAGGTAGCAAAAGTAGAAATTTTAGAGGATGACAGAGGGGTATAAAAATGCTTGAAATAAAAAACCTTTCCAAAAGCTTTCATGACAATAAAGTGTTAGATAAAATTCAACTGAAAATAGAAAAAGGTGATGTCGTGGGAATTATCGGACCTTCCGGCACAGGAAAATCCACATTGTTAAGATGTATCAATCAGTTGGAAATTCCGGAGGAAGGGGAAGCCGTTTTCTACGGTAAGACAATTGATTTATCCAAAAAACATAAAGACAGTCTGGAATTTCGGAAAAGTACCGGAATGGTATTTCAGAGATTTTATTTATTTGACAAAAAAACAGCACTTGAAAATGTGATGGAAGGTCTTATTGTTGTCCAGAAAAAGAGTAAGGCAGAAGCAAAAGAGATTGCGTTAAAAGAGCTAGAGCGCGTCGGAATGGCACAGTGGGCAAATCATTATCCGAAACACTTATCCGGCGGGCAGCAGCAGCGTGTTGCGATTGCAAGGGCGCTTGCATTAAAACCGGAGCTTCTTTTATTAGATGAACCTACCTCGGCACTTGACCCGGAGCTTGTAGGTGAAGTTTTAGAGACAATCAAAAATGTAGCGGCAGAAGGTCATACAATGTTATTGGTATCGCATGAAATGAATTTTGTACGACATGTGGCGAACAAAGTTATATTTTTAGATGGAGGCCATGTTGTGGAATATGGCACACCAAAAGAAGTATTCACCAATCCCAAAAATGAGCGAACCAAAGAGTTCTTACGCAAAATGCAGCTTCTTAACGAGCCGGAGTATGTTATTTAATGAGGGAAAAAAGATGTCGTGGAAAGAAGAAATAGTAAAAGATTTTAAACAACTGGTATCATTTGACTCGGTGAGCTTTCATGAGAGAAAAACAGCAGACTGGTTAATAGAGCGATTGAAAAAAATGGGATTTGCGGTGACAGAGGATAATGCAGGCTCATTTTATGGTGGAGACACCGGAAATATCTATGCAAGCTATGAGGGGAATTCTGATTTGGAGCCTGTCATTTTCTGTGCACATATGGATGTTGTTGAGCCGGGATGCGGAAAAAAAGCAATCGAAGCTGCAGACGGAAAAATTCATTCAGATGAAAACACGGTACTTGGAGCAGATGACATCAGCGGAATTCTAGAAATCCTGTATGGTGTACAACTTGTTCTTTCAAGTGGAAAACCTCATGGAAAAATAGAAATACTGTTTACAATTGGTGAGGAATTGTATGTGAAAGGCTCGGATGTATTTGACTATTCCAAGACAGAAGCGAAGCAGGCATATGTACTTGATTTGTCCGGTCCGGTGGGAAGTGCCGCAAACAGGGCGCCTTCCATTATTTCGATTGAAGCAGCAGTAAAAGGAAAGGCAGCACACGCCGGATTTGAACCGGAACGTGGAATACATGCAATTAGTGTTGCCGCAAAAGCGGTAAGCAGACTTAATATGGGGCATGTAGACGAAGAAACTACATTTAATATAGGAACAATTACAGGCGGCATGGCAACGAATATTGTTCCTGAAAGCTGCACAGTTACAGGCGAAATAAGAAGCTATAATCACGAAAAAGCATTGGAATATGTGAAAAAAACAGAAGAAATCTTTGCAGAGGAAGCAAATAAAGCAGGTGCGAAGGCAGAGTTTGTATACAAAATACATTTGAAAGCATATGAAACACCGGAAGAAAGCAGGGCTGTCCTAAAATTTAAAACAGCATGCAAAAAGCTTGGACTGCCGGGAGAAATAACAAGCACCTTTGGCGGAAGTGATAATAACAGCTTTGCAAAAAACGGAATAGAAGGGCTTGTCTTATCCTGTGGAATGTATCAGGTACATTCCACAAAAGAATATACGACGAAAGCAGACCTTTATAATGGGGCAGTTTTAATATCTGAACTTATTTTTGCCTGAACATGCATGTATTTCTATAGCTATCTCGAAAAATATATGGTAAAATATAACTTAGTTACAGGGTGTCAGGGAAGACAACTCGGCAGGAGGTAGTTCTTATGGAAGAGAAAGAGAAGAAGGACGAGAATAAGAAAGAGAAAAAAGAAAAGAAGAAAAATAATAATCGTCAGTTAAAGCTGGTAATTGCTATTCTTATCTCTGTAGTTTTAGTTATGGAAGATGTCTACGTTATGATTAATATGCCACAGAATTTTCTGATTATGGCAACAGTCACAGTATTATTGCTGGTGGCAGTTTATTTTGCGATAGAGTCTGTAACTTCAGAGATAAAAGAAAATCAGGCACAGAAAGCGGAACAGTACGAGAATCTTTCAAAGACAGAAAAAGCAACCTATGTTCTTTTAAGAAAAGCATTTGAAGATTTATATGAATTGATTGAAGATGGTAACCGCACAGAAAAGCTGAACACGGAAGAAATTATCCATGCGCAGAAAGCAGTTGCCAAAGTGACAATCGGAAGAAGTAAGGAAAATTCAGATGCACTTATGAATTCCAATGATAAAATCATAGAAAAGATGGTAGCATTGGAGGCTGTTTTATCTGAAAACGGACAGCAGCAGGCAGCGCAGGCACAGGATAAACAGTATGTGCAGGATATTATAAATACCCAGAATAAGATTTTAGACGAATTAAACAGATTGCAGCAGTCCATAAAACAGAATGTGGATAATATAAGTAATCTGGATAATAAATTAGAGTATAAGCTAGAGCGTATTCAGGATAAGATGGCAGATATTTCTGCACATGCTTTTGTGGAACGAAGAACAGTGGAAGAAAAACCAGCCGCAGAGCCTGTTGTAGAACCGGAGCCAGTGATAAAAGAAGAGCCGGCAGCAGAACCGGAACCAGTGATGGAAGAAGCACCAGCCGCAGAACCGGAGCCTGTAATTGAGGACGAGCCGATTGCAGATACAGAGTTACAGTTAGACGAACCAATGGAAGATACCGATATCGAGCTTGGATTTGGAGATGAGCCAATTGTAGATACAATGCCGGAGATAGATGCTGCACCGGATAATACGCCGGAAGACAGTATTCCTGTGGAGAAAATTCCACCGGAAGATGAAGTGGTTGAGGAGGAGAAACCACCGATGCCGGATTTATCAGACCCGAATAAGGTAATGACTCCGGAAGAAATCGCAGCATTGATTGCAAATCTGTAATTCATTAAAAATATTTAAGAAGAAAGCAGGGATTGTAAAATAAATTCCCAAACAAAAAGAAACGCCCGTTCCGGCAAATGCCGGTTCTGGCGTTTCTTTTGTTCAGGAACTTATTTTGTTTGCTGCAGAGAGCTTTTTTAATATTCTTTTTCGGAAGTTATTTTTACGATTTCTTTAATAACGGAAACAGCAGTGTTCATTCCTTCAATACTGATATGCTCAAACGGTCCGTGGAAACCATAGCCGCCAGTTCCAAGGTTCGGGCAAGGCAAACCCATAAAGCTTAATCTTGCACCATCTGTACCACCACGCACAGGGCGGGAAAGTGGTTCTAATCCAACATTTTCAATTGCTTTTTTTGCAATTTCTACAACATATGGATGTTTTTCTATAATTTCCAACATATTGTTGTAAGAATACTGGATAGAAAGTGTTACAGTACCGGCACCATATTTTTCATTCATAGCCTGTTCGATATTTTTTAATGTAGTAAGACGTTTTTCAAATATTTCCTTGCTGTGGTCACGGACAATGTAATCTGCCTTTGCGTGTGCAATGTCTCCATTAAAATTGATAAGATGATAAAAGCCCTCACGGTCTTCCGTGTGAGCCGGAGTTTCCATTTCAGGAAGCATGGACTGGATTTCGCAGCCGACAAGTGCGGCGTTTACCATAATATCTTTGGCTTCTCCAGGATGCACGTTAACACCCTTTATATCAAAAGAAGCGCTTGCGGCGTTAAAGTTTTCATAGGCAACTTCGCCTTCGTAATCACCATCGACGGTATAAGCAAATTTTGCTTTAAAATAATCGAGGTCAAATAAATCTGCACCACATCCAACCTCTTCGTCCGGGGTAAAGCCAATCCAGATGTCCCCATGAGGAATGTTTTCTGCGATAATCTGTTCCACTGCTGTCATAATTTCTGCAACACCGGCTTTATCGTCAGCACCAAGAAGTGTCGTTCCATCGGTAGTGATTAAAGTGCGTCCTTTTAAGGTTTTTAAAGAAGGAAAATCAGATACTTTTAAGTATTCACCGCTTCCTTTTAATAGGATATCGCCTCCATCATAGTCTGGAATAATCTGTGGTTTTACATCCTTGCCGGAAAAATCCGGGGCGGTGTCCATATGGGAGATAAATCCGACTGCCGCCTTGTTTTCATAGCCTTTAGTGGCAGGAAGCAGTCCGTAAACATAACAGTGGTCTGTCAGAATGACTTTTTCAATTCCCATATTTTTTAATTCCTCTGCCAATACTTTACCTAATTCAAACTGACGTTCGGAAGAAGGAATCTGGCGGCATTCTTCATCGGATGTCGTCCAGTAAGAAACATATTTTAATAATCGTTCGTCGACGCGCATAAAAGCCTCCTTAAATATCAATAATTATCTATAAAATAACATAAAAACAAAAAATATTAAATATTTTATAAAAAAATTGTTGCATTTCTAAAAAATATATTATATAATAATTTTCGTCGTCAAAGATATGCGCCACTAGCTCAGCTGGCAGAGCACCTGACTCTTAATCAGGGTGTCCAGGGTTCGAACCCCTGGTGG
>CAKRCJ010000048.1 GCA_934307185.1 uncultured Roseburia sp. | reverse complement strand
CGGTTGCCGGTACCACTGTATTAATTACACTCGTAATATTGTTTTTCGCTTATCGGATAAATGTTATCGCTGGCGTTTTCGCAGAAAGCATTATGACGTATCAGATACTTGCCACAAAATGTCTGAAAGTGGAAAGCATGAAAGTATATAAGGAATTGAAAAAAGGGAATATTCTTTCTGCAAGAAAAGCGGTATCCATGATTGTCGGAAGGGATACGGAAAAATTAGACGAGACAGGTGTTGCAAAAGCGGCGGTTGAGACGGTTGCAGAGAATACCTCGGACGGTGTCATTGCACCGATGCTTTATACGGCAATCGGCGGACCGGCGCTTGGATTTTTTTATAAAGCAGTCAATACAATGGATTCCATGGTCGGATACAAAAATGACCGTTATCTGTATTTTGGCAGGGCGGCGGCAAAGTTAGATGATATTGTAAATTATATTCCGGCAAGAATAAGTGCATTGCTTATGATTGCGGCATGTTTTTTCTGTGGAAAAGAGTATGACGGAAAAAGAGCCTTCCTGATTTTTAAAAGGGACCGCTACAACCATGCCAGTCCAAATTCAGCACAGACAGAAGCCGCGTGTGCCGGGGCACTTGGAATAAGGCTCGCCGGAAATGCCAGCTATTTTGGAAAAATCGTGGAAAAACCGTATATCGGGGAAGAAACAAGACCGGTGGAACCAGAAGACATCAAGCGCGCCAACAAGCTGCTTTATGCCACGGCATTTTTGTGTGAAATACTCTGCCTGCTGGTACTTTCGTTTTTTGTAAAGCTTTAAATAGGTAATTGCAAAACTCATAGAAAAAGTAAATTAAATTGTGCAAAATAATCAAAAACATAAGAAAACACTGGGGAGCCGCCGTTGCTTTCTTAGTACCGTTGCGAGCGACACGTAACGAGAGTGTGTTTTCGATGGTTTTGATTATTTTGCACAATGATAGATATGTAAATTTGAGTTTTGTAATTACCGAAAAACAGATACATAAAAAAGGAGGAACTAACCATGCAGCCAGTCATACATGGAGGAGACATTTATCAGAATGAAGTGGAGCTTGACTTTTCTGTCAATATCAATCCGTTTGGAATACCGGAAAACGTAAAGGAAGCAATGCGCCAGTCCATTGAACTTTGTGAGCATTACCCGGATATTTATCACACAGAGCTGACTGCACAAATCGGGGAAAAATATAAAATCCCCAAAGAATATATTTTGTGTGGAAATGGTGCATCCGAATTATTTGTTGCAATTGTCCATGCAGTAAAACCGAAAAAAATAGTCATTCCGGTTCCTTCCTTTTACGGATATGAGCGGGCGGCAGGTGTGTGTGATGCCAAGGTTTCTTATTATGAAATGAAAGAAAAAGACAATTTCTGCCTCACAGAAGCATTTTTAGAGGAATTAAAAGAAGATATGGATTTACTTTTTCTTGCAAACCCGAATAATCCGGTAGGAAACACAATAGAGGAGTCCCTGCTTACAAGGCTTTGTGACCGTTGTAAGGAATTAAATATTATGGTCGTTTTCGATGAGTGTTTTCTGGAATTTACAAAAAAAGAAGGATTTTTTGAAAGGCATGCGCTAAAAGATTATCCAAATGTCATTGTTGTGAAAGCTTTCACAAAGCTGTATGCGATACCGGGAGTGCGCCTGGGCTATCTTTTTTGCGGAGACAAAAAAATGGCGGCTCAGATAGAAAAACAGCTTCCGGAGTGGAATATTTCAACAGTTGCAGAGGCGGCAGGAATTGCAGCACTAAAGGAAACAGAGTATTGCAGCAGGGCGGTTTCTTATCTTGCGGCAGAGCAAAACTATCTTAAAACGGAGCTTGAAAAATTAAACATTCACAGCTATCCGGGAGAGGCGGATTTTCTTTTATTAAAGACCAAATTGCCGCTATATGACTGTCTATTAGAGAAAAAAATATTAATCCGTGACTGTGGTAATTACAGGGGATTGCAGAAGGGCTATTACCGGATTGCAGTGAAACGGCATGAAGAAAATGAGAGACTGATAAAAGAACTTGCAGCAATAAAAAAAGCAAATGCATTAGCAAAGCAGGGGGAATGTGATGGAGCAGATTGAATACGTCAGACCGCAGGGCATTGAGAAGAGGAGCTTTTCAATTATTGAAAAAGAGCTGGAAGAAAAAGGAATTATTCTTCCGAAAGAGCAGGAAATGGTAACGAAAAGAGCCATTCATACAAGTGCAGATTTTGAATACGCAAAGACACTTACTTACTCTGCACATGCGGTAGAGACAGCAAAAAAATTAATTTGGCAGGGAGCAGATATCGTTACGGACACTAATATGGCGCTTGCCGGTGTGAATAAAAAAGAACTGGCAAAATATGGTGGGGCGGCGCACTGTTTTATGGCAGATGAAGAGGTGGCAGAAATTGCAAAAGAACGCGGTGTGACAAGGGCAACGGTCAGCATGGAAAAGGCGGCGCAGATAAAAAAGCCGGTTATTTTTGCCATTGGAAATGCACCGACTGCATTGATTGAACTATATGAAATGATACAAAACGGAAGCTACCGTCCGGCATTTATTATCGGTGTACCGGTAGGATTTGTAAATGTGGAGGCTGCCAAGGAGCTGATTTTAAAAACCGATGTGCCTTATATCGTAAACCGGGGCAGAAAAGGCGGAAGCAATGTTGCGGCGGCAATCTGTAATGCACTTTTATATGAGTTGAGGGACGAGATTACAGCATGAAGCAAAGCTTACACTTATTATATTGTGATTTTTAGTCCGCCGTGCTCGCCAGAAAAATCGAAGATTTTCCTGGCTGTCGGGCATTCGCCCTATTCACATCAAAATAAATGCAATCCTGACTGCCAGCAGTCGGATTGTATTTATTCTGATGTGAGCACTGCTCATTACTTAGACATATTATATCGTGATTTGATTTTTAAAACACGAATAAAACGAAATCGGAGAAAAGTATGCGGTACGGATTTACAACCGGAAGCTGTGCAGCAGCGGCTTCTAAAGCGGCAGCATATATGCTGCTGACCGGAAAGTTAAAAGAAGATATAACAATACATACACCAAAGGGCATCTTGTTTCATGCAAAGCTATTAAACATTGTAAGAAATGAAAAAGAGGTCTGTTGTGCAGTAGAAAAAGATGGCGGGGACGACCCGGATATTACGTCCGGGGCATTGATTTTTTCCACGGTGCGCCTGGGAAAATGCGGGGAGAAAGAGAACCGGACAAAAAAAGCACAGATTTTAATTGACGGTGGGGAAGGTGTCGGCAGGGTGACAAAGCCGGGCTTAGACCAGCCGGTTGGCAATGCAGCCATCAACCATGTGCCGCGGGAAATGATACAAAAAGAAGTGGAAGAAGTCTGTGCACTCACCGATTTTTCAGGGACACTGGAGATTATCATTTCTGTGCCGGACGGAGAAAAATTAGCCGCACAGACCTTTAATCCGAGGCTTGGAATTGTCGGAGGAATTTCAATTTTGGGAACCTCCGGCATTGTAGAACCGATGAGCAGCCAGGCATTACTCGATACAATCCGGGTGGAACTAAAACAGAAAAAGGCAGAGGGGTATCACATTGCAGCCGTCTCCCCAGGCAATTACGGACTCGATTATATGAAAAAAACATATGATTATGATTTGGATTTGAGCACTAAGTGCAGTAATTTTATCGGGGATACCATTGATATGGCAGTTGAAATCGGATTTTCCAAAATGCTTCTTACCGGGCATATCGGAAAGCTTGTGAAAGTGGCGGGCGGCATCATGAACACACATTCGAAGGAGGGAGACTGCCGTATGGAGCTTCTTACCGCAGCAGCAGTAAAAAATAAAGTGCCATATCCGGTATTGGAACAACTGCTTCAGTGCGTGACGACAGAGGAAGCGGTGAGAAAACTAGATGGATGTGGAAAAAAGGAAGTGGTCATGCAGGAGCTGCTGGAAAAAATTATGTTTTATTTAAACAAACGTGCGGCAGGGAAAATGCAGATAGAAGTAATTTTATATTCCAATGAATTTGGAGAACTGGCAAAATCAGAAAATGCACAGGAATTTTTACAGAGCTTAAAGGCGGAGAAAAAGGTATCGTCTTAAAAAAGAGGGTTTCATAGAGGAGAAAAAATATGGTTTCTTTTGTTGGAGCAGGTCCGGGGGCAGCGGATCTTATCACTGTCCGAGGAATGCATTTGTTAGAAAAAGCGGATGTTGTCATTTATGCGGGTTCATTAGTAAACCCAGAGCTTTTAAATTATTGTAAAAAAGATTGTGAAATATATAACAGTGCGGTTATGACCTTAGAGGAAGTGATCGCAGTGATGGAAGAGGCAGAAAAAAGAAAGCTTTTTACGGTCAGGCTTCACACGGGAGAGCCGAGTATTTATGGAGCCGTGAGAGAGCAGATGGACATTCTGGAGAAAAAAGGAATTTCTTATGAGAGCTGTCCGGGAGTAAGTGCCTGCTTTGGGGCGGCGGCCTCGTTAAATCTGGAATACACGCTGCCGGACGTATCACAGTCTTTGATTATTACAAGAATGGAAGGAAAAACGAAAGTGCCGGAGAAAGAAAGCATTGAAAGCTTTGCCGCGCATCAGGCATCAATGGCAGTCTATTTAAGCACAGGGATGTTAAAACAATTAAGCGAAAGGCTGATTGCAGGCGGTTATCAAAAAGATACGCCGGCTGCGATTGTATATAAGGCAACCTGGCCGGAGGAGCAGGCATATGTTTGCACGGTGGGACAGTTGGAAGAGACGGCGAAAGCGCATCATATTACAAAGACGGCGCTAATTATTGTAGGAGACATTGTAGCACATCAGAACTATGAAAAGTCGAGACTGTATGCGCCGGATTTTGAAACAGAGTTCCGGAAAATAAAACCGGAAACAGAAAAATAAGAAAGAAAGGGAGCGCACACATGAGCATTTGCAGCATCACATTTACCGACTGTGGAACGGCACTGGCAGAGCATATAAAAAGTCTGTGGGGTGCAAAAGAAAAAGAAGCTTACGGCAGGTTTACGATTACGAAACGCCATGAGGATAAGACGATGTCTCTTATCGACTGGACAAAAAAGCAGTTTGCAGAAAAAAATGCCATTCTTGTAATTGGTGCCTGTGGGATTGCGGTGCGCATGATTGCGCCGTTTGCAGTGGATAAGCTAAGCGACAGCCCGGTTGTTGTGTTAGATGAAGCAGGAAACTTTGTCATTCCACTGCTCTCAGGTCATATGGGCGGAGCGAATGAGCTTGCAGAAAAAATTGCGGAAAAAATCGGGGCAGTTCCGGTGATTACGACAGCAACAGATGTTAACCGCACGTTTTCCGTGGACATGTTTGCAAAAAAAATCGGTCTTGCGATTGAAAACCGGGAGGGGATTGCAAAGGTTTCCTCAAAAATCCTGGAAGGACGGATGGCAGACATTGTAATTTCTTCGGATAAAACAGAACTGTCGCAGGGAATTTTAGGTTTACAGCCGAAAGAATATATTTTAGGGCTTGGCTGCAGAAAAGGAAAAAGCTTTGAAGCGTTAAACGGTTTTATTGACAAATGGATTGAAAATGCAGGCATTGAAAAAAGGCTGATACGTGCGGCAGCGTCCATTGATTTGAAAAAGGAAGAGGAAGGGCTGCTGCGTTGGTGTGCGGCAAACCGGATACCGTTTTTAACTTATTCCGCAGACGATTTAAGAAACGTAAAAGGGGAGTTTGCAATGTCTCCTTTTGTAAAGGAAAAAACAGGTGTCGGCAACGTCTGTGAGCGGGCGGCAATGGCAGCGGCAAAAGGAAAGGGAACCTTTATTTTAAGAAAACAGGCAGAGGACGGAATGACGATTGCAATTGTAAAGTATGACTGGAAATTCGAAGAAGAACTTGGAAAGGAGTATTGGGTGAATGGGCGGTAAAATATATATTGTAGGAATAGGTCCCGGAACAGAAAAAATGATGACACCGCAGGCAGATCTGGCATTAAAAGACAGTGACGTGATAGTAGGCTATCCGGTTTATTTAAAGCTGTTAGGCGAAAAATATCGGGAAAAAGAATATTTATCGACTCCGATGAAGCAGGAGGTAAAACGCTGCGAGTTGTGCTTTGAAGCGGCAGAAAAGGGAAAGACCGTGGCTATGGTATGCAGCGGCGATGCGGGGGTTTATGGAATGGCATCTTTACTTTATGAAATGTCAGAAAGCCACCAGGCGTGTGAGCTTTTGGTTATCCCTGGAATTACCGCGGCAAACAGCGGGGCGGCAGTGCTTGGTGCACCGTTAAATCATGATTACTGTGTCATCAGCTTAAGCGATTTATTAACGCCGTGGGAACAGATTGAAAAAAGACTAAAAGCAGCCGCCATGGGAGATTTTTGTATGGCAATTTATAATCCTTCCAGCAAAAAAAGGGCAGATTACCTCATGCGCGCCTGTGATATTTTACTCGAAAACGGTGTGGAGAAAACGCGCGCCTGCGGTTATGTGGAAAACATCGGAAGAGAGAATACCGTCTGTGAAACCTGCACGTTAGAACAATTAAAAAACTGTAAAGTCAATATGTTTACAACCGTATTTATCGGAAATTCCAACACGAAAATAGTAAATGGAAAACTGGTGACACCGAGGGGCTATATAATATGAAGGAAATATTAATTTTTTCAGGGACAACCGAGGGAAGGACGTTAGCACAGAAGCTGGCAGAAAACGGAATCCCATGTATTGTTTCCGTGGCAACAGAATATGGAGAGATGGTCATGCCGGAAATGGAGGGCATTACTGTCCATAAAGGCAGAATGGATAAGGAAGAAATCAGAGCTTTTGTGGCAGAGGGGCGGTTTACGGCAGTTGTGGATGCCACGCATCCATATGCGACGGTCGTTTCGGAAAATATCCGGGAGGGCGTAAAAAATACGGACATTCCGTACTTTCGTTTAAAACGGGATACGGCAGGACTGACCGGGGAAAAGGAAGGTGTAATTGTCTTTGAAGATGCCGCACAATGCGCAGAGCTTTTAAGTAAAACTGAGGGAAATATTCTGCTTACGACCGGGAGCAAGGATTTACCGGTGTACAGTGCAGATGAGGCATTAAAAGACCGTCTGTATGTCCGGGTGCTGCCTGGGGCAGAGAGTATTTCCATCTGTGAAAAAAACGGTATCCATACAAAACAGATTATTGCCATGCAGGGACCATTTTCGGAGGAGTTAAACCGTGCCCTTATCCGCCAGTTTGGTATCCGGTATCTTGTCACCAAGGAGAGCGGAAGGACAGGCGGCTTTTTGGAAAAGTTAAAGGCGGCAGAGGCAGAAGGAATAACTGCCTGCGTGATTGGAAATCCGGAAAAAGGAAAAGAGGGAGCTTCCTTTGCCAGCGTCTGCAGACAGATTTCTGCGCTTACGAAAAAGAATGTGAAAAACGAGATTTCGCTTGTGGGAACCGGTATGGGAAGCAGACAGTCCCTCACGGTGGCGGCAGCAGAAAAAATCAGGGAGGCAGATTATATTTTCGGCGCAAAACGCCTGCTTGCCCCGGTGGAAAAGGAAAAGGCAGCCTGTTATCCCTATTATCTTGCAAAAGATATTATACCGGAATTGGAAAAGCTTTCCGGCAGCGGGGTGAAGGTGGCAATTCTTTTTTCCGGGGATACCGGCTTTTACAGCGGCTGTATGAAGCTATACGAAAAGTTAAAAGACAGAGACGACTGTACCGTGCGCATTTATCCGGGGATTTCTACGGTTTCGTATCTGGCAGCATGTACCGGGTATAGTTATCAGGACGCTGCAATTTTAAGCATTCATGGACATGGAACAGAAAAAGCATGGATTGGAAACCTGATAGAAACCATTCGTTTTTCCGGGAAAACATTTCTTCTGATGTCCGGAAAAGAAGATGTTAAGCTGCTGGGCAGTCTGCTGTTGCAGTATGGATTGGAAAAGTGTACGGTGCTTACCGGTTTTGCACTTTCGTATCCTGACGAAAAAATACGGACCTTATCGCCAGAGCAGTGTAAAGAGATAGACGAAGAAGGACTATATAGCTGTCTTATTCTAAATCCGGCGGCAGAAAAGCGTACCGTCACCTGTGGCATTGCTGATGGGGAATTTCTGCGGGATAAAGTCCCGATGACAAAAGAGGAAATCCGTCATATTTCGGTGTGTAAGCTGCATTTAACGAGTGACTCTGTCTGCTATGACATTGGAAGCGGAACAGGCTCCATTGCAGTGGAGGCTGCAAAAAGAAGCGGGCAGCTACAGGTTTATGCGATTGAAAAGAAGCTGCTCGCATTAGAACTGCTTGAAAAAAATATACAAAAGTTTGCGCTGCCAAATGTGACGGTGATTGCAGGCGAAGCACCGGACTGCTTTTCTAAAATAGAACAAAAGCCGACACATGCGCTAATCGGGGGAAGCGGTGGAAGATTAAAAGACATATTAGATGCCCTTTATGAAAAAAATCCTTCCATGCGTGTTGTCATTGCCGCTATCAGTTTGGAAACGATAAGTGAGCTTGCTTTATTAAAAAAAGATGAGAGAATTACAAATCTTGAGATTATCCAGGTACAGGTAGCCCGTGCAAAACAGATTGGAGATTACCAGCTTATGCAGGGAGAAAATCCAATTTCTATCTGTTCCTTTGATTTTATGGAAAAGAGGTAGCATATGAAAAGTCCAAGGCTTATGATTGCAGCCGTAAAAAGCGGCAGCGGAAAGACAACAATTACCTGTGCTTTTTTAAAACAGTTATCGGACAGAGGAAAAAATCCGGTTTCGTTTAAATGTGGACCGGACTATATTGACCCGATGTTCCATGAACAGGTGTTAGGAATTCCGTCAAAAAATCTGGATACATTTTTTTCCGGGACTTCACAGATACGGGCGTTATACGGAATGGAACAGCAGGGACATGACATAGCGGTATTAGAGGGTGTGATGGGATTATATGACGGCCTGGGAGGCATAAAAGAGGAGGGCTCATCCTACCATCTGGCAGAGACGTTAAAGACTCCTATTATTCTTGTAGTAGATGCGCATGGTATGGGAAAATCCGTGATACCGCTCATTTCAGGTTTTTTGCAGTATGATAAGCAAAAACTGATAAAAGGTGTCATCTTAAACCGGATGGGCAAAATGTTTTTTGATACAATTGCACCGCTGATTGAAAAAGAGCTTGGAATAAAAGCATTGGGCTTCCTTCCAAAGGAAAAAGAACTGGCACTTGCTTCAAGACATCTTGGACTTGTGCTGCCGGAGGAAGTGCAGGAATTAAACCTTCAGATAGAAAAAGCAGGGCAGCTGTTGGAACAGTGTGTGGACATAAATAAAATGATTGAAATTGCAGAGCAGGCAGAGGAGTTAGAGGAGTTCTGGAAAGAGGCAGCTTACGGAAAAAGGGGAAACCTTCTGGCAGAAAAAGTACGCATCGCAGCAGCAGAGGACGAGGCATTCTGTTTTTATTACCGGGATAACTTAAATATGTTAGCGTATTACGGCGCAGAAATTGTTCCGTTTTCCCCGCTGCATGATGCGAAGCTTCCTGAAAATATTTCCGGTCTGCTGTTAGGCGGCGGCTATCCGGAATTATATGCAGAGGAGCTTTCGAAAAACGACAGCATGAAAAAGTCCATAAAGGAGGCGTTTTTGAAAAAAATGCCTGTCCTTGCGGAATGTGGTGGTTTTATATATCTGCATGAGAGCCTTATTGATAAGGAAGGAAAAAGTTTTCCTATGGTTGGAGTAATTCCGGCAAAATGTGAGTATGTGGGCAGACTGGTGAGGTTTGGTTATGTGGAGGTTGAGGGAAAAAAAGAAAATACCGGACTTTTGACAAAAGAGGAAAAAATCAAAGCGCACGAGTTTCATTATTTTGACAGTGCCGATAACGGGACAGACTGTATTGCAGTAAAGCCGGTTACCGGAAGAAGCTGGGAATGTATCCATGCAGAAGACAACTGCTTTTTAGGATTTCCACATCTGTATTATCCGTCCAATCCGAAGTTTGTAAAGCGCTTTATAAAAGCGGCGCGCGAATATAGAATATCCATTGCAAAATAGAAATAATTGTGCTACCATAGGGAAAGTTTCATAGAGAAAGATAATTGGTGCCGGTCGTTTTTGTGAAGGACATATATGGTTCTTCACAAAAAACAGAGCCGGTTAAAAGGGAAACAGGTGCGATTCCTGTACGAGCTCGTCACTGTGATAAAGGAGTGCGGCTTCCATTTCCATTCGGAAGGTCACTGGTGCATTGCGCCGGGAAGGCTGGAAGCGGCATGATGATTTTTCAGCCAGGAAACCTGCCAGTTATCTGGTACAGGGAAGGAAACTTCCCAGATCACGAGTAATTGGTCGTACTGTTTATCGGGCTTTTTTTCGGTGGAAAGCTTTTCCGCCAGAATAAGAAAAAAGTCTGGTTTTTGTTGACTTTTTACTCCGTTCAGAATATCTGACCGGAGTTTTTTTGTCGGGCAGGAGCTTTTGTCCGCAAAATTTTCTTTGTGTACAAATCTCTATGAGGCAGAAAAAATCACAAAGAGGAGAAAGAAATGAAGAAAAAAACAATCGCACTTCTTATTGCATGCATGATGACAACAAGTGTTTTCACAGGCTGCGGCAGTAAGGAAACAGCACAGACAACACAGCAGACACAGGAGCAGACAGCAGCGGAGACAGTTCAGGAAACAGAAAGTGAAGAAGTGGACGATAAAGCAGCAGCCGATGAAGTTGCCGCATTAATCGATGCCATTTATGTGCAGACAAGAAATGAGAATACAGATGAGCAGTGTGCAGCCGCAAAGGCAGCCTGGGACAAATTAACAGATGCCCAGAAAGCACTCGTGGAAGGGGAAGAGGCAGACCCGGATTATTTTGGAAGAGATACCGGAGATGCGTCCAAAGATGACCCGTTAAATGAAGACGGCATCGGTGAGAATGAGATTCTTGTTGTAAGCTTCGGAACTTCTTTTAACGACAGCCGAGCAGAGGATATCGGCGGTGTGGAGAAAGCCTTAGAGGAAGCTTACCCGGACTGGTCCGTAAGAAGAGCATTTACCGCACAGATCATCATCAACCATGTGCAGGCAAGAGATGGTGAAAAAATTGACAATGTAGAGCAGGCACTTGACAGAGCAGTAGAAAACGGTGTAAAAAATCTTGTTGTACAGCCAACACATTTAATGCATGGTGCAGAGTATGACGAGTTAGTAGAAGCTTTAGACGAGTATAAAGATAAGTTTGAGACAGTTACAGTTGCAGAGCCGTTACTTGGTGAAGTCGGAAGTGATGCAACAGTTGTAAACGAGGATAAAGCTGCCGTAGCAGAAGCAATTACAGAAGAAGCAGTAAAGACAGCCGGCTTTGAGTCTTTGGAAGCAGCAAAAGAAGATGGTACAGCATTTGTATTCATGGGACATGGAACTTCCCACACCGCAAAAGTAAGCTACAGCCAGATGTCTACACAGATGGAAAAATTAGGCTATGATAATGTATTTATCGGAACCGTAGAGGGTGAGCCGGAAGTGACATCATGCGAG
>CAKRCJ010000047.1 GCA_934307185.1 uncultured Roseburia sp. | reverse complement strand
TGATAGATGTGAAACCTGCTTTGATGCATTTGTAGCATCCTTCGTATGTTCCATGGTCTAAGTGTAATGCTACAGGAACTGTAATTCCAAGTTCTTCATCCATAGCTTTTACCATAGCTGCTACGGTCTTAAATCCTGTCATATACTTTCCAGCACCCTCAGATACACCTAAGATAACTGGGGATTTTAATTCCTGTGCTGTTAAAAGAACAGATTTTGTCCATTCAAGGTTATTGATGTTGAACTGACCTACAGCATAATGACCAGCTTTGGCTTTGTCTAACATTTCTTTTGCAGATACTAACATTGTTAATTCCTCCATAATTCTAAATATTTGCTGAAAACAGCTTTTTTCCCTACCGGTATTATATATTACTTTTCCTTAAAAATAAAGTTATTTTTTTAACAATATACAGCTTTTATCCTCTTATTCTTCCGGCTTTTTGACTATAATATCAATTGCCTGCTTCAAATTCTGAATTCGAAGCTCCGTATGATTTCCGCCAAATTCACCGTCTAAGGTCCATGGTATCTCTTTTCCCGATGTAAATTTTATCTCGTTTGACTTAAAAGAATAAATCATATCAGTATCGTCCACAAGATTCATCAGTGACGCTATAATTTCATTCAATTCCATCGGATTTTTCGGCTTTTTGATGAGTGTGACCTCAAATACACCGTCATCTAACAAAACATCTTTTCCTGTCATTCCTTTAAAGCCGCCGACCGATGTGGAATTCGTAATCATTCCATAGATAAATTCATCCTGAATGCGCGTATTATTATATTCTACCTGTATCATAAAAGACGGAATATCATGAAGACATTTGGCACCTTCTAAAATATATGCCGCATGTCCTAATACATTTTTCCACTCCTGGCTTGTCTTATAGGATACTTCTGTAAACAGACCAAACGCTGCAACATAAACAAAATAATCATCATTGAATTTTCCTATGTCACATGGAAATGTTTCTCCTGACACTGCCGCTTTTGCTGCCTTTACCATATCTTTTGGTATTCCAAGCGAAGAAGCAAAATCATTTGTACTTCCGGCAGGTATGTATCCAAGTGGTACTTTTTCTTCCCTGTGCATCATTCCTGTCACTACTTCGTCAAGTGTTCCATCTCCACCACTGCATACAACGAGATCATAATTTCCGGCTTCCGCCTCGACTTTATCTCTCGCATCTCCGGCACACTGTGTCGGATAGATTGTCACTTCATAATCTGCTTTTACCATTGTGTCTACAATATCAAGCAGCTGATTTTTAATCTGCGCCTTTCCCGAATACGGGTTAAAAACAAATAAAAGTTTTTTCTTATTATCCATATATTATACTCTCTTATGAATTATTAAAAAAAATCATTTTCCTGTCAAAAACTGTTCCATTGCTCCGACTGCCTTCTCTTCATCCTCCCCACAGGCATCAATCGTAACAGCGGTTCCGTTTGTCAATACAAGACTCATCATTCCCATAATGCTTTTTGCATTTACTCTTTTTTCTTTCATTTCCAGATAAATCTGACTGGAAAACCGGTTTGCGGTCTGCACCATTAAAGCAATTGGTCTTGCCTCAAGCCCTGCTCCCATCTGCACCTCTACTGTCTTTCTCATATATCCTCCTTGTTTGCAGTTTACTTTTTTAAATTCTCAGCAATTTCACTGATTTTGCGCAACCGGTGGTTTACCCCGGATTTTCCAACTGGCGGGTTTAAGTATGTTCCAAGCTCTTTCAACGGTGCCTCCGGATACTCAAGTCTTAACATTGCCATTTCCTTTAAATTATCCGGCAGGCTGTCTAACCCACAAGTTTCTTTAATATAAGTAATATCCTCTAACTGTTTTACTGCCGCATTCACCGTTTTACTGATATTGGCAGTCTCACAGTTTACCTTGCGGTTTACCGTATTACGCATTTCTTTTAAAATACGCACATTCTCAAGATTCATTAATGCCACATGTGCTTCCATAATATTTAATATGTCAACAATCTGTGCACCTTCTTTCAGATAAACGACAAAATGTTTTTTGCGTTCAACAATCTTTGCATCCATTTCAAAGCTGTTAATCACGTCCCGAAGCTGCTCTGCCTGTGGCTGGCTTCTGCATACAATCTCAAAATGATAGGATTTATTCGGGTCACTGATGGAGCCGCCTGCTAAAAATGCGCCCCTGATATAAGCCCGCTTGCAACAGTTCTGCTGCAGTAAAAGCCCTTTTACTTCATCGGTAAGCATTGGAACCTGATTGCTTTCATCCCACATTTTCACCGCTTCATATATCTTTTTGTTTTCTTTTCTGTCCATTTTCTCTGTATCAAAAAGTTTGTTTAATAGAAGCTCATATTTTTCATTCAGTAAATCATTTTCCGAGTTTAAGAAAATGTCACATCCCGGCTCATTTTTGCAGACCTTGCCATCAAATGCAATAATTGCCGCCAATTCCGCAATCTGACAATGCCTGCTCTTTCCTAAATGTCTGGAAAGCTCTTCCTTTACTTCACTTGAAAAAGACATTCTATTTTCCTCTCAGGGCATCTTTCCCGATATCCCTATGCTCAATTTTAAGTCCGTATTCCTTTTTGTCCGCCATTCTTTTATAAAGCTCGTTTGCAAGCGTTACAGACCTGTGTTTTCCTCCGGTACAGCCAATGGAAATGACTAACTGGTTTTTTCCTTCAGCAATATAATTTGGAATAAGGAAGTTAATCATATCCTGTAATTTATCTAAAAACTCATGTGCCTCCTTAAATTGCAGCACATAATCCTGTATTTCTTTATCATTTCCCGTTTTTGCACGAAGCCCCTCGACATAATACGGATTTGGCAGAAAACGTACATCAAACACAAGGTCAGAGTCCGCCGGTATGCCGTATTTAAAACCAAAGGAAAGGATTGTAATAAATAAATTTTTGTAATCCTGGTTTTGTACAAATATTTTCTCAATCTCCGCTTTTAACTCCCTTGTCAAAAGCTGGCTTGTATCTATAATATAGCTTGCACGTTCTTTTAAAAATGCAAGTCTTTCTCTCTCTTTTGCAATTCCTTTATCCACCCGCTCGTCTCCTGCCAACGGATGACTTCTTCTTGTCTCTTTATAACGTTTTACCAGTACGGAATCCTCTGCATCTAAAAATAAAATGTCATAAGAACCGCCATTTGCCTTAATACGGTCTAATACACTCCGCAGCTCACTAAGTGCCTGTCCACTCCGGATATCAATTCCGACCGCAACTTTTTGTAATTCTGCATTCTGCTGCAAATCCGACAACTCAACAAACTTTTCCAATAAAGGAATCGGAAGATTATCGACACAGTAAAAGCCGATATCCTCCATCATTTTCAGTGCTGTACTTTTTCCGGCTCCAGACATTCCTGTTAAAATAACGAATTTCATGTTATAACCACACCTTTCTCATAAGTTTGCAGCTTAAAATTCACCAATCATTTTTACTTCCGGCTCTAATACTACACCAAACTTTTTATGTACCTCTTCGGATACATCCTGCATCAACTGACAAATATCTGCCGCTGTTGCGTCCCCTTTGTTAATCACAAAACCACAATGTTTTTCGGAAACCTGCGCGCCACCGACCTGATAGCCGCGAAGTCCCGCGTCCATGATCAGCTTCCCTGCGAAATATCCTTCCGGACGTTTAAAAGTGCTTCCGGCACTTGGATACTGCAAAGGCTGCTTTTCTACTCTTTTTTCATTTAATTCTTTCATTTTTGCCCGGATAGATGCTTCTTCTCCGGGATTTAAGTGAAGTATCACTTTTGTTACAATATATTTTTTGTCTAAAATACAGCTATGGCGGTAAGAGAGGTCTAACTCTTCTACGGTAAGTTCCTTTTCCTCTCCGGTTTCATCTAAGACGACTACTTTCTTAATGATGTCCTTCATCTCTCCGCCGTAAGCACCTGCATTCATAACAACTGCGCCTCCGACGCTGCCTGGAATTCCAGATGCAAATTCCATTCCGCTTAAGCCATAGGATGCTGCTGTATTTGCAATTTTAGAAAGCATTGCTCCAGCCTGTGCTGTAATTTTATTATCTTCTACTTCAATATCAGACATGCGGGCTGCCATTGCAATGACGACCCCTCTTATTCCTTTATCCCCGACTAAAAGATTGCTGCCATTTCCAATAAGCTGGTATGGTACTTCACTGGCTTTGCAAAGCTTTATTACTTTGGCAAGTTCCTCTTCCTTCGGGAGAACCAGCACATCTGCCGGTCCTCCAACACGGAAGGTTGTATGCTTTTTCATTGACTCCCCGCAGAAAATCTGGGAAGAGTCCATCACACGTTTCAGTTCTGTTAAAAACTTGTCATTCATTTTTAATCCCTAAGCTTCCTTTAAAAATGCAATATAGCCTCTGTATGCTTCATACAAATCAACTTTGCTGATAATCTCCCATGGTGCATGCATATTTAATACAGGAACACCACTGTCAATTACGTTCATTCCGTAGTTTGCAAGGATATATGCGATTGTTCCGCCGCCTCCCTGGTCTACTTTACCAAGCTCTGCTGTCTGGAAGGAAACCTCATTTTTATCCATAATTTCTCTTAATTTTCCAACATATTCTGCGTTGGCATCATTGGAACCTGACTTTCCTCTTGCACCTGTGTATTTGTTGAATACAAGTCCTTTTCCAAAATATGCCGTGTTACGTTTTGTCATAACACTTGGGAAATTCGGGTCAAAGGCTGCGGATACGTCAGAAGATAATACTTTGGAGTTTCTTAAGGCTCTTCTTAATTTCAATTCAGAATATTCGCCTGCCGCATTCATCACTTCTGCTACCGTATTTTCGAAAAATCTGGATTCCATACCACTTGCGCCGACACTTCCGATTTCCTCTTTATCTACAAGAAGGCATACGCTTGTAAATTCCGGATTTTTCTCAACAAGCATAGCTTCAAAAGAAGGATATGCGCATACTCTGTCATCATGGCCGTAACCCATAACCATGCTGCGGTCAAAGCCATAATCCTTTGCTTCTCCTGCTGGTACAACTTCAATCTCTGCGGAAAGGAAATCCTCCTCTTCTATACCATATTCTTTGGATAACAAATTCATGATATTTGCTTTTACTTTTTCTTTTACTTTCTCATCCTCTGTATTCTGTGGAATACTTCCGATTAAAAGGTCTAAGTTTTCACCTTCAATTACTTTTGCTGCTTTCTTTTCAAGCTGCTCTGCGGAAAGGTGGATTAAAAGGTCACTTACCCCAAATACCGGGTCGCCAGGTTTGTCACCGACATTTACTTTTACAACAGTTTTGTCTTTTTTGACAATGACTCCATGTAAAGCAAGTGGAAGTGTTACCCACTGATATTTTTTAATTCCGCCATAGTAGTGTGTATCTAACATTGCAAAATCAGTATCTTCATATAATGGATCCTGTTTTAAATCAAGTCTTGGGGAGTCAATATGAGCACCTAAAATGTTCATTCCTTTTTCCATGCTCTCTTTACCGATTACAAATAAAGCCATTCCTTTTCCCATGTTATTGGCATATACTCTGTCACCGGCTTTTAAAGCGGTATTATTTGCAATGATTGTTTCAAGATTTACAAATCCTGCTTCTTCTGCTTTTTTTACGAATTCAGTAACACATTCACGTTCTGTCTTACAATTTGAGATAAATTTGCGGTAATCTTCTGCAAACTTAAATACTTCTTCACGTTTTTGTCCTTCCGGGTATTTCTCCCATGCAATTTTGTTTTCCATTGTTGAATCTCCAAATCTGTCTTTTATTTATAACGGGAAATCCGCTATATGCAATTTTATTAATAAGAAAAAAATCTGTCACATAAGACGCTTATTCGTCCTCGTCATGTCCCTTTGCAATATTCTCCTGTACACGGCGGTATAATTCCTGTGCAGCATTGTATCCCATCTTCTTCTGTCTGTGGTTAACGGCAGCCGTCTCACAGATAACTGCAAGGTTACGTCCTGGACGTATTGGAAGGGAATGACACGCTACTTTATTTCCTAAGAACTCAGTATATTCTTCTTCTAATCCAAGACGGTCGTATTCATTTTCCTTCTTCCAGTCCTCTAACTTGATAACAAGGTCAATCTGCTGTTTTTCCTTGACACACTCTACACCGTAAAGTGCTTTTACATCGATGATACCAATTCCCCTCACTTCAATGAAGTATCTTGTAATATCCGGGGAAGTACCAACAAGTGTGTGCTCGTTAATCTTACGGATTTCCACTACATCATCGGTTACAAGACGATGTCCTCTCCTGACAAGCTCCAGCGCAGCCTCACTCTTACCGATACCACTCTCACCCATGATAAGAAGTCCCTCACCATAAACATCAACCAGTACACCGTGAATGGAAATGCAAGGTGCAAGCTGTTCACTTAAGCATAAAATCAACTCTGCCATAAACTCTGACGTGCTTCTTTTTGTTCCAAATACCGGAACATTGCTCTCCATCGCAATTCGTAAAAAATCATCATCCGGCTTTAAATCCCTGCAGAAAATAATGCATGGGATATCATATGCCATGAACTTTTTAAAAATTGCTTCCTTTTTCTGTGCATCCAGACGCTGTAAATATGCATATTCAACATTTCCGATAATCTGGACACGGGACTGTTCGAAATGCTCAAAGAACCCACTTAACTGTAATGCAGGACGGTTTACATCGCTTACTACAATCCGGTGTCCCTTTAACTCCATATCCGGCAGGAAATTATATAAATCCATTATCTGCGCTACTTTTTTAACACCTACTCCATCGCTTCCGTTCATATCCTTCTTCTCCTTTTCATCCTGGGGAATTTTGTTTTTTCATCTGCCCATTTGTAAAAAATTTATTACCATCATAATATCATAAAACAGCTTCTTTGTGAAGAAATTCATACACTGCCTGTGCCGCTTTTTCATTCATCGTCTCTGTATCTGCAAGGTCCTCTGCTGAAGCCTCTTTTATCGCATCAATAGACTGGTATTTCTTCATAAGTGCTTTTCTTCTGGAAGGTCCTATGCCTTTGATATCATCTAAAACAGAATGTACCTGTTCCTTGCTTCTTAATGACCTGTGATACTCGATTGCAAACCGGTGTGCCTCATCCTGTATTCTCGTAATCAGCTTAAATCCTTCGCTGTTCCTGTCGATTGGGATTTCAACGTTATTATAGTATAACCCACGCGTCCTGTGATTATCATCCTTTACCATACCGCATACCGGAATATTTAAATGAAGTTCCTCTAGCACCTTTAAACAGATGTTGACCTGTCCGCGTCCACCGTCCATCATGATAAGGTCCGGAAAACGGGTAAAGCTTCCATATTCTTCCCCAAGCTCTTTTTCCTGCATTTCCTCCTGCTCCCGCATTCCGTGTGTAAATCTTCTAGTCAATACCTCATGCATGGATGCATAATCATCCGGTCCGGTTACGGTCCGCAGCTTAAACTTCCGGTAATCACTGCGCTTTGGTTTTCCTTTTTCATACACGACCATGGAACCGACTGTCTCAAAGCCGTTGATATTGGAAATATCAAACGCTTCCACTCTCTGTAAGCCTTCCAAATCAAGCCAGCCTGCAATCTCCTTCATGGCTCCGATGGTTCTGCCTTCCTCACGTTTGATTTTTTCCTTATCCTGTGAGAGTACAAGCTCTGCATTTTTCTGTGCAAGCTCTACTAATTTTTCCTTCATTCCCTTCTGTGGAATCCGGATATAGACTTTTCCGCCTCTTTTTTCGCTTAACCATTCCGCTAACACCTCATGGTCATCAATCTCCTCCGGGAGCATAATCTCTCTCGGAATAAACGGTGTACCGGAATAAAACTGTTTTATAAATGTAGTTAGTATCTGTGCCTTGCTGTCCTCATTTCCGATTTTCACATAAAAATGATCTCGTCCGATTAACTTTCCATCGCGGATAAAGAACACCTGTACAACGGCATCCCTGTCGTCTGCCGCCAGTGCAATAATATCTTTGTCTTCCCCGTCATTATGCGTAATCTTCTGCTTCTGTGCAATCTGTTTTACACTGTTTAAAAGCTTCCTGTATTCAATTGCTTTCTCGAACTCCATTTCGTCTGAAGCCTTCATCATTTTTTCCTGCAAAGCTTTTAAAATGGGCGCATAGTTACCATTTAAAAATTCCACAGCAGACTCCACGCGCTCTCTGTATTCCTCTTTGCTGATATAGCCCTGACACGGCGCATTGCACTGATGAATATGGTAATTCAGGCACGGTCTGTCTTTTCCGATGTCTCTTGGCAGATTACGGTTGCAGGTTCTTAACTGATACAATTTATTGATAAGCTCAATCGTATCTTTTACTGCCCCTGCGCTTGTATATGGTCCGAAATAACGGGATTTGTCTTTCTTTTGCTGGCGTGAAAAAAGGACTCTCGGAAAATCTTCTCCAAGAGTCACTCTGATGTACGGATAAGTCTTATCATCCCGCAACATCGTATTATACTTCGGGCGATGCTCTTTAATCAGATTGCATTCCAACACCAGTGCCTCTAACTCCGAGTCCGTGATGATATATTCAAAACGTGCAATCTGTTTTACCATCTGCGCTTTTTTAATACCCTCATCATGGCTCGCCTGAAAATACTGATGTACCCTTTTTCTTAAACTTACAGCCTTACCAATATAAATAATGGCATCACGGCTGTCATGCATAATATAAACTCCCGGTTCGTCCGGGAGTTTTTTTAATTCTTCTGCAATATCAAACATTATTCACCATCATTGCTTGTTTTTGTAGTGTCATCAACAATACGGTCAAATCGGCCTTCTGCTTCCATCGCCTGTTCCATGAAGCTCTTCTTTCCATTTTCTTCTTCCGGTTCCGGAATTCCTTTAATTTCACGGAAAATCTTCATGAACTCTTTACCTGTGATTGTCTCATGCTCATACAGATAATCCGAAATCTTGTCCAGACATTCACGGTTCTCAATAAGAAGCTGCATTGCATTATCATAACATTTATTAATAATGGAAAGAACCTCTCCATCAATCTGTCCTGCGGTCTCCTCACCACAAATCAGCCCTGCACGGTTATCTAAATACTGGTTCTCTGTTGTGGCAAGGCACATCATTCCAAACTTATCAGACATACCATACTGCGTAACCATTGCTCTTGCAATCGCTGTTGCACTCTCAATATCGTTTGCCGCACCACTTGTTGCGGAAGAGAATACAAGCATTTCTGCTGCACGTCCTGCCATGTAAGTTGTAATCTTGGCAAGAAGTTCATCTTTGGTCTGTAAATACTTCTCTTCCTCCGGTGTCTGTAACGTATAACCAAGTGCACCCATCGTTCTTGGCACAATGGTAATCTTCTGAACCGGCTCCGTATTCTTCTGAAGCGCTGTTACAATCGCATGTCCGACTTCATGGTAAGATACAATCTTACGCTCTTTGTCACTCATAATACGGTCTTTTTTCTCTTTACCACCGACAGCTACCAATTCAAAGGCTTCAAATAAATCTGCCTGATTGACATACTTTCTGCCTTTTTTAACCGCATTAATGGCAGCCTCGTTAATCATGTTCGCCAAATCAGATCCTACAAGACCTGCGGTTGCCAATGCAAGTGCATCCAAATCTACCGTTTCATCCATAAGAACATCTTTCGAATGAACCTTTAATGTCTCTAATCTTCCTTTTAAATCCGGTTTATCTACAATAATCCGGCGGTCAAAACGTCCCGGACGAAGTAACGCTTTATCAAGAACTTCCGGACGGTTCGTTGCTGCTAATATCAAAAGACCTTTTGAAGTATCAAAACCATCCATCTCTGCCAAAAGCTGGTTTAAGGTCTGTTCTCTTTCATCATTGCCGCCTCCATAGCGGGAATCACGGCTTTTACCAATCGCATCAATCTCATCAATAAAAATAATACATGGCGCCTGCTTCTGTGCTTCCTTAAATAAGTCACGCACACGGGATGCACCGACACCGACAAACATCTCTACAAAGTCTGAACCTGCAAGAGAGAAAAATGGGACGCCTGCCTCTCCGGCAACTGCTTTTGCAAGTAAGGTTTTACCTGTTCCAGGAGGTCCTACAAGCAATGCTCCTTTTGGAAGCTTTGCACCGATTTCCCGGTACTTCTTCGGGTTATGCAAGAAGTCAACAACTTCCTGTAAGGACTCTTTTGCCTCGTCCTGACCGGCAACATCTTTAAAGGTTACTCCTGTGGACTTCTCCACATAAACCTTGGCGGTACTCTTACCAACGCCCATGGCTCCGCCGCCCATACGCTTCATCACAACTCCCATGACAATCCAGATTAACGCCAGTGGAAGTAAAATACTTAAAATGTTATAAATCCAGGTAGAAGTATTATCCGGAATTACGCGTGATATCTCAATGTTCTTCTCTTTTAATAATGGGAGAAGATCCGGGTCATCCAATCGTCCACAGTAGTAGGTCTGCTGCTGGAAATAAGGATTGCTGTTCTCTGAAACCGGTGTAATATTAATCTGGTAAGAATCAAACTCTACTGACTCAACCTTACCGTCCTCTACCATCTGCAAGAAATCGGAATAGCTGATTTCTGATGTACTCATGGAAGTATAACGGTTCATCACCATGCTCATAATAAACAGCACTACCAATGACACAAGAATAAATGCCATTATCATCTGTCCGTTTTTATTATCACGATTATTGTTGCCATTGTTTCCATTATTGCCATTGCCGCCGTTATTTCCGCCGCCACCGTTATTTCCGCTGCCACCGCTTCCATAGCCGCCACTGCCATAGCCGTTGTTGCCGTATTCATTGCTGCCATCGTTAAAGTTCTTCTGGTTATCCATATATCTATCCTTTCCACAGTCTGTTCTAAAAACATGACTGGACTTATCCTTACTGACTTCATATTCTGAAATCTTTCTTTATTATATTGAAATTGTTTTCCAAAAGCAATACATTGTTCGTGAAGTTTTCCTTTCATTTCTAAATATTTTATAAATTTCTCTTTTTTTCCAGCAGAAATTTTTTTATTTTTTTATAGATTTTGAAGAAACATCATAGTATAATATTTCAGTTATAAAAAACAAACTAAAGGGATTAAAAATACTAATTACATTTTTTATGAGGAGGATAACCCTATGCCTGTAAAATACGTCTTTGTCACCGGTGGTGTTGTTTCCGGTCTTGGTAAAGGTATCACAGCCGCTTCTTTAGGCAGACTTTTAAAAGCCCGTGGATACAAAGTAACCATGCAGAAATTTGACCCTTATATCAACATTGACCCAGGAACAATGAATCCAATCCAGCACGGAGAGGTTTTTGTCACAGATGATGGTGCCGAAACAGACCTTGATCTTGGTCATTATGAACGTTTTATTGATGAAAGCTTAACAAAAAATTCCAACGTAACAACCGGAAAAGTCTACTGGTCCGTTCTTCAGAAGGAACGCCGTGGAGATTATGGTGGAGGCACCGTTCAGGTTATTCCGCATATTACCAATGAAATCAAAAGCCGTTTTTACCGCAATTTCACTTCCGATGAGACACATATCGCAATTATTG